>NZ_JAGPXJ010000169.1:0-7515 GCF_018070605.1 Streptomyces sp. B15 | reverse complement strand
CGTACAGCCCCGCGAAGCCGCTGCCCGCCGGGGCCGGGCCTCCCCCGACCGCGACCAGGCCGACCCCGCCGGCTCCCGCCAGACCGCCGGGTCCCCCGCCGAGCCCCGCCAGCCGGGTGGCGTAGTCGGTGACCTCTCCGAACGGCCGCCCCGTCAGCGGGTCGATCCAGCGCCCGGAGACGGGATCGAACTCCCGCCCGGTCGCCGGATCGACCAGGAAGCCGGTGTTGGGGCTGCGGACCCAGCCCGCGAAGTCACCGCCGTCGACGCCGACGACCGAGGAATAGGGGTAGGCGTCGGTACCGATGGCTGCCCCGTTGGCGGCGAGGTGGGTGGGAGCGTCGGTGGTGCCGCCCGCGGTGGCCGCGGAACCGCCTCCCGCGCCCACCGGGCCCGCACCGCCCCCCGGCACCCCGCCACCCGCCGCGGCACCCACCTCCGGCGCCGGGGGCGCGTTGCCGCCGATGACCTCGCCGAAGACGGCGACGAGCGTGTCCCGTTCGCCCTCGGCTTCCCTGCACAGTTCCTCGATCCGGGAGCCGTGCATCGCCAGGGCCTTGTCGGCCTGGAGCGTGACCGCCCCGTTCCCTCCCGAAGTGGCGTCCTGTTCCTTGCCCGCACGGGCCTCCACCTCGTTCTGGTACTCCAGCAGGAGGCTCTGGGCCCGCTCGGCGGCCATGGACGACGCCTCTCCCGCGTTCTGGAGCTGGCGGCTCACGGACATGGCCAGTGCGGCCGCGCCATCGCCCCAGCCGCCGACGCCGCCCAACCGGTCGGCCAGCTCGACCAGTCCGATACCGGGCTCGGCGGCGGTCTCGGCGGCAATGCCGTTGAGGCTGTCGCTGCTCCCGGTCGCGGCACCGGCCAGCGCCATCCACGCACCCGCCGCGGCCTTCATGGCGTAGTCGTTGGCACTGAGGATCACATCGATCGTCTTGTGGAAGTCGTCGGCCACGGCGGCTCACTCCAGCTCGTACTGATCACCGCCGTGCGCACGCGCGGCGGCAGCGGCCATACTGTTCTGCAGGGCGGCCTCTTCGTCGGTCATGTCCGCGATATCCGCCACCGTGCCCGCGTTGCCGACGATGTTCTCCACCGAGATCCCGGCCCGCTCCAACTCCTCGAGCAGGCCGCGGGCCGCGCCGCGCAGCGCTTCCTCGGCTTCCGCCCCGTTCGGTACCTTGCCGAAGACCCCGGCGGGCGAGGCGATACCGAGAAAGGTCGCCTTCAGCAATCCGAGACCTTCCAGCTCCGAGAGGCGAGCCTGCGTGTTGCGCGAGGCGTCGGCGTTGTAGTCCTCGGTGTCACCCGTCCCCTCCATGGCTCTGGTCTCCCTCCCCCGTTTTCCTTTCCGTGCTCGCGGCGGGCGGCGTGCGCGGTCACATGCTGGCGGCCCGGCGCATCGCTGCCCCGCCCTCGGCGGCGATGTCGCGGGTGTTGCCCACCGCCACGTTCTGCAGGCCCAGGTCGTCGACGTAACGCTCGACGTTCTGCTTGTACTGCTCGTTGCGGTCACTCAGGACCATCGCGAGCCCCTGGTCGATCTGGCCCTCCGGAAAGAGCGCCGCGATCCTGGTCATCACATCGCCCCAGATGGCGTTGCACTCCTCGACCTGCTGCCGGCCGATGCTCTGCACGTCGCCGAGCCCCAGGTCGCTGAACTGGTAGTGGCCGTCCGTCCCCATGTGCCCTCTCTCCCCTTTCGTCGCCCCTGTCGTGGTCGTGCCGCCGCCCGAGCCCTGGTCGCCGTCGGCTTCCCGCCGAGTCGGCCGCTTCGCCCGTCAGGCCCGCATACCGCTCTGCACGCCCGAGGCCACACCGCCGCCCGCCGCGTGCTGCATCGCCTGATTGGCCCGGTCGTCCGTCTCGTGCCCGTGCTCGCCGGTCAGGTTGAGGTCGCTCTTGAGCCCCTCCAGCGCGTCGCTCAACGCCGTGCCGGCACCCGCGAGGTTGCTGTAGCTGTCCATCGCGGTGGCGGTTCCGCTGCCCTTGTACGCCATGGCGATCTGCTCCCCCTGGCTGCCGACCGTCTTGGCCGACGTACGCATCCGCTCGAAGGCGTCGTCGACGATGCCCTCGATCCCCTTGACCGCCTCTGTGCTGATGTTGACGTCGTAGTCACCGGACATGCCGCTCCCCGTGCTCACCGGAACCCGTCTGCAAGGACGTTCCCGACGCTATGGGTCGGCGGTAGCAGCTGCGTAGCACTCGCGTAGCGCCGCCGCGCCACGTCGGGCCTGCCGGTGCCCTGGTCGACATGGAGCGGCAGGAGCCGGACTGTTCGCCGCCCTCGGCCCCGTCGTCGCCCGGGGCGCCCTGGTGCTGCCACGACGGGCAGCGCGGACAGACTGTGAGTAGAATGCCGCATATGTCCGCTATGACCGGTCGGACGAGAAACGTCTTCGTGCTGGGCCTCGACGAGCGCAACCGCGCGCTGCTGCACGACGTTGCGCTCCGGGACGGGTGCCGTTTCCACGCGCTGCTCGGCCGGGAGGAGCTGATGCACGGCGCGCCGGTGCCGCTGCGCGGCCTGCTGGAGAAGGCGGAGAGCAGGCTGGACGCCTTCGACGGGCCGATCGACGCGATCGTGGGCTACTGGGACTTCCCGGTGAGCTCGATGGTGCCGATCCTGTGCCGACGCCACGGCCTGCCGTCCGCCCCACTGGAGGCGGTCGTCAAGTGCGAGCACAAGTTCTGGAGCAGGCAGGAGCAGCAGAAGGTCTGCGACGCGCACCCGCCCTTCGCCCTGGTGGACCTCGACGACCCGGAGCCGCCGCCGGGGGTGGGCTTCCCGATGTGGCTCAAACCGGTGAAGTCCTACTCCTCCGAGCTGGCGTTCGAGGCGGAGAACGTCCAGCAGTTCGCCGAAGCGGCCGGGCGGATCCGGGAGGGCGTCAGCAGGGTCGGAAGCGCGTTCGACTGCGTGCTTTCGATGGTGGACCTTCCGCCGGAGGTGGCCGAGGCGGGTGGCCAGGCATGCCTGGCCGAGGAGGAGATCTGCGGCCACGAGATCACGGTGGAGGGCTACTGCCGGGACGGCAAGGTCCAGGTGTACGGGGTGATCGACTCCCTGCTGTATCCCGGCACGTCGAGCTTCCTGCGGTACCAGTACCCGTCCTCGGCGCCGGCCGAGGTCATCGAGCGGATGATCGATGTCACCGACCGGGTCGTGCGGCAGATCGGCCTGGACAATTCGACGTTCAACATCGAGTACTTCTGGGACCGGGAACGCGACCGCATCAACATCGTGGAGGTCAACCCGAGACTGTCCCAGTCGCACGCGCCCCTGTTCGAGTACGTGGACGGCCTGCCCAACTACCAGTGCATGCTCAGCCTCGCGCTCGGCGAGGAGCCCCGGCTGCCGTTCCGCGAAGGCCCGTACAGCGTCGCCGCGAAGTGGTTCCTGCGGCGGTTCTCCGACGCGTACGTGCGACGGTGCCCGAGCCGGGACGAGATCTTGCGGGTGCGGCGCGAGATGCCCGGCACCATCGTCGACGTCGTCGCGAAGGCGGGCGGCCGGCTGTCCGAGCTGCCCTCGCAGGACAGCTACAGCTACGAACTGGCGGCGCTCTACCTCGGGGCCGGCGACGAGAGCGAGCTCGACGCGAAGTACCGGCGCTGCCTGGAACTGCTGCCGTTCGAATTCGACGAGTAGGAGAGCCGCATGCGGGCTGCGGAAATGAAGGAGGTCAGCTCCTCACCCCACGCCATCAAGGAGGAGGAGCACGTCTGGATCACGACCCGTGACGGTACGCGGCTGGCCGCGCGGGTCTGGCGGCCGCTCGCCTCCGACACCGAGCCGGTCCCGGCGATCCTGGAGTTCATCCCCTACCGCAAGCGCGATCTGACCGCCCTGCGGGACTCGATCAACCACCCCTATCTGGCCGGGCACGGTTACGCGTGTGTACGGGCGGACCTGCGGGGCAGCGGGGACTCCGAGGGCCTGCTCGCCGACGAGTATCTCGAACAGGAGTTCGAGGATGGTGAGGACATCCTCGCCTGGATGGCCGAACAGCCCTGGTGCAACGGCCGCACCGGGATGATGGGCATCTCCTGGGGCGGCTTCAACGCTCTCCAGCTCGCCGCGCGCCGCCCCCCGGGGCTCGGTGCGGTGGCCGCGCTCAGCTACAGCGACGACCGCTACGCCGACGACGTGCACTACATGGGCGGGTGCCTGCTCAGCGACAATCTCTCCTGGGCCTCCACCATGTTCGCCTACACCTCGTGCCCACCGGACCCCCAGGTGGTCGGCTCCCGGTGGCGGGAGATGTGGTACGAGCGGCTGGACGGGATGAGCCCGTGGCTGGCCGAGTGGCTGAACCACCAGCGGCGCGACGCGTACTGGCAGCACGGTTCCGTCTGCGAGGACTACTCCGACATCGCCTGCCCGGTGCTCGCCGTGAGCGGCTGGGCCGACGGCTACTCCAACGCCGTCTTCCGGCTGATGGAGCGGCTGAAGGTGCCCCGCCGGGGGCTGATCGGCCCGTGGTCGCACAAGTACCCGCACCTCGGCGTGCCCGGCCCCGCCATCGGCTTTCTGCAGGAGCTCGTGCGCTGGTGGGACCACTGGCTCAAGGACGAGGACAACGGCGTGATGGACGAGCCGATGCTGTGCACGTGGATGCAGGAGAGCGTGCCGCCGTCCACCTCCTACGACCAGCGCCCCGGACGCTGGGTGGGAGAACCCGCGTGGCTCTCGCCGCATGTGCAACGGGTCCGGTATCCACTGGGCGACCACCGGATCGGACAGCCCGGCGAACCGCTCGACTCACCGCCGCTGAGCGTGGAATCGCCGCTCTCGGTGGGGCAGTTCGCCGGAAAATGGTGCTCCTACAACGCGCCCCCCGACCTGCCCTACGACCAGCGCGAGGAGGACGGCGGCGCGTTGGTCTTCGAGAGCGAGCCGCTGACCGAGCGCTGCGAGATCCTCGGCGGGCCGGTGCTGCACGCGACGTTGGAGGTGGACCGCCCGGTGGCGATGATCGCGGTCCGGCTCTCGGACGTCGCCCTGGACGGACGTGCGACGCGGGTGACGTACGGGCTGCTCAATCTCAACCACCGCAACGGGCACGCCGAGCCCGAAGCTCTCGTACCCGGGGAGCGCTACCGCGTGCGCGTCCAGCTCAACGGCGTGGCCCAGGCGTTCCCGGCCGGCCACCGGATCCGGGCCGCGCTGTCGACCTCGTACTGGCCGCTGGCGTGGCCGCCACCGGAGCCGGTGCGGCTGACCGTGCATCCGTCCGAGAGCGAGCTGGAACTGCCCATCCGCTCGATGACCGACCCCGACGAGCTGCCGACACCGCACTTCGGAGAGCCCGAGGGCGCGCCACCGCTGTCGAGCAAGGTGATCCGGCCGGGTGAGCAGCGCTGGACGGTCTCACGCGATCTGGTCGAGTACGGCTCGGCGCTGGAGGTCGTCAAGGATCTCGGCGTCATGTACATGGAGGACATCGATCTGCGGGTGACCCGCCGCGCCTTCGAACGCTACAGCTGGACCGGAGACGACTTCGGATCGGTGCGCGGCGAGATCGAGTGGGTGATGGGCTTCGCCCGCGACGACTGGGACGTGCACACCACCACCCGCACCGTGCTGACCTCCGACGCCGCGCACTTCCATCTGCACGCCACCATGGACGCCTACGAGGACAACCGCCGGGTGCGGTCCCGCAACTGGGAATGGACCATCCCTCGCGACCACGTATGACGACGCCGCCGACTCGGGCCGGTCGCCGTTGGACGTACCGCCGGTGCCCCGCGGCGCGAGGACCGTCCCCGGCCCCCGCGGCGGCCGTCGGGCTCAGCCGCTGACCGCCGGCTCGGGCACCGCCACCGACCGCGCCACCGGCTCCGGCAGCAGGTCGGGGCTCTCCGGCTCGCCCAGCCGCCGCAGGAAGGTCAGGATGCCGGCGTAGCCCTGCGCCCACGAGTAGGGCGCGTCCCTGGTGTGGGCGTTGGCCACGAGGGCCGGCGCGTCGTCCGGGCCGTGGCTGCGCCGGATCAGGTGGCGGGCGGCCTCATGGGCGGCGTCCAGCCAGCGCTCGTCCCCCGAGTCCACCGCCAGGTCCAGCAGAACCGAGCCCACTCCGGCGGTGCCGCAGCACTGGCCGAGCGTACTGAGCCGGGTCAGCCACGGCAGGCAGCCGCCGGTGGCGGTCTCGGCGGCCCGTCGGAAGGCGGGCTCGTCGAAGACCAGCCAGGCGTGGCGCAGCACCCGGGCGAGACCGCCGATCCCCCGGCACCAGGAGACCGTCATCTGGGAGGCGGAGGGTGCCTCGGCGGCAGCCACCAGGTCCGGGACCAGGGCGGCCAGCCGCTGGGCCCGCCGCCTACCGGTCCGCAGCAGCCCCTGGTCACCGGTGCGGGCGGCGAGCAGCAGCAGGAAGTCGGTGACGCCCAGATACCCGTGCGCGTAGCCGAAGGCGGTCTCCCGCCCCAGTTCGCCGGCCACATGGGCGGGCAGGTCGGCCAGGTCCGCTCGCTCCAGCAGCGGCTCGGCGAGGGCCGCCGCCGCCTGCAGCGCTTCCAGATCACCGAGGTCGGCCAGCAGGAGCCTGCCCAGGCCGACGCCTGCGTGGCCGGAGACGGCATCGAAGTCGACGGCTTTCAGGACCTCCGGAGCCTCCGAAGCCTCCGGAGAGGAAGGCGCCTGGCTGCGGGTGACGGCGGGCAGGACGGGGCCGGTCGGCACCTCCACTCCCGCGTGGCGGGCGGCGGCGAGGAACACCTCGGTGCCGGTGCGCCCGGAGAACAGGCCCTCGGCGGTGGGGACGGTGGCCAGACTGTGGTGGGCGTGCCCGGCCAGGCTCCGCAGCAGCTCCGGCACGCCCGGCCGGTGGCGGTGGTGCAGCAGTTCCAGCCCGATACCCGCGCTGCCGGTGTACAAACTGGCGTCGACGGCGGGGAAGTCCGCGGCCTCACCGCCCAGGTGGTACTCCCCCGCTTCCGCCACCAGCAGCTCCAGCACCCGGTCCGCCAGGTCGGCCATCCGGTCCGGGGTGGCGGCCGGTGGTGGCGCAACGCGGTGCTCGGTGCCGGCACGCGTACGCCACCTCCCGGAGACGAGGTCGGCGAGCCCCCGGGCGGAGCGTTCCGGCTCGCGTGCGAGAAGGTCGCCGACCACCGCGAGAAGGCCGGGCCGACGCCCGCCGTGCACGGCGTCGAGGCACTGCAGCGTACGGGTGCGGGCGAGGGCTGACGACGCCTCTCCGGTGACGGGGGGCAGCCCGGTGGCGGCGAAGGCGAGGACCATGCCGAGCGCGTAATGGTCGTCGACCACCGAGGGCTCCTGGCTGCGGTCGAGTTGTTCCCTGGGGGCGTAGCCCGGTGTACCACCCGGCAGGTGGACGCCGTCGAGCGCCGAGATGCCGAAGTCGATGAGGTGGGCACGCCCGGTGCCGTCCAGGACGATGTTGCGGGGCGTCACGTCCCGCATGACCACGCCCTTGGCGTGCAGCGCGCGGAGCGTGGTGGCGAGTTCGCGTGCGAGGCGGGTGACGACGAGACCTTCACCCGCCT
>NZ_JAGPXJ010000168.1:0-7520 GCF_018070605.1 Streptomyces sp. B15 | reverse complement strand
CCCCCAAACCCCCGGTCCTCGCCGGACAGGCGTAGGGCGGGCTCCGCCCCCTAGGACCCCCCTTCCGCAATCACAAAAGCCATTGCCTTACGTGAAGTCCCCCATCGACTTGAGGTCCCCGGTTCGGCCGGTGGCGACCCTGCGGGAGCGTCGCCGGTGCGACTCCTCCCGCGAAGGAGACACCGGCAACGCAATTGCGGCTCCCTCCCGCCCGGCGTTGCCGGTAACGCCGGTGCGGGCGGAGTGGCACCAACACTCGACCCGCAGGGTCGTCACCGGCCGGATTGGGGGCAGCAACAGGCAAGCGGATTGCACGTATGTCAATGGCTTGCCTGGTTGCGGAAGGGGGGTCCTAGGGGGGCGAAGCCCACCTAGCGGGGGCCGTTGGGTGGGGGTCCCCCCGGCCGAAGGTTGGGGGAGGAGCCCCCCGACACGACCCCTCGGCGGCAGCCGAAAACGCAAGGGGGCGTGCCCCCACAAGGCAGGGGCGGCGGCAGCCGAAATCGCAAGGGGGCGTGCCCCCACAACAGGGGGCACCCCCCCGGCGGAGCGGGGGTATGGCCCCATGAGAAGGAAGGTCATGATGAGGCGGGTCACAGTTTGGGCGGCGAGACATTGGTGGGCGTGGGCCATGGTGGCCCCGGTGGCCCTGGTCATCGGACTGATCGTCGGCTACCCCCTCACCCGCGGCATCTACCTCTCCCTCACCGACGCCGACGAAGCCAACGTGGAACGTACGATCGGCGTCAACCACATCCCGGCGACCTATGAGTTCATCGGCCTCGACAACTACACGGCGATCCTGTCCGACAGCGTCTTCTGGGACCGGCTGGGCTGGACGGCGGTGTGGACGGTCGGATGCGTCGGTTTCACCTTCGGCCTGGGGCTGACGCTCGCGGTGATGCTCAACCGGAAGGTGAAGGGGCGCTCCTTCTACCGTGTCGCGATGATCGTGCCGTGGGGCATCCCGGCCTTTGTCTCCGTCTTCGCCTGGAAGATGCTGTTCAACGAGAAGAACGGCCTGCTCAACAAGGTGTTGGACGGCGGGGGTATCGACGGGGTGCCGTGGTTGGGGGACCCGGTGTGGGCGAAGGTCTCCGTGGTCGCGGTGAACGTCTGGCTCGGCGTCCCGTTCATGATCGTCGCGATGCTGGGTGCGCTGCAGGCGATACCGGGGGAGTTGTACGAGGCGGCCGAGATGGACGGTGCCGGTCCCTGGCAGCGGTTCCGCAACATCACGCTGCCGGGCGTGCGCTCGGTGAGCAGCACGGTGATCCTGCTCAGCACCATCTGGACGTTCAACATGTTCCCGGTGATCTTCCTGCTCACCAAGGGCGGGCCCGAGGATTCCACGGAGATCCTGGTGACGTACGCGTTCCGGCTGTCGTTCGTCAACAGCCCGCGTGACTTCGCCACGTCAGCGGCCTGGGGTGTGCTCATCCTGCTGCTGCTCTCGCTGTTCACGGTGGTCTATCGGCGGGCACTGCGCCGCCAGGGAGAGGCGTGGTGACAACCATGAGGACGACGAAGAGAAGCCCGCTCGCCTCCGTCGGGCTGCACGCGGGTCTGCTGCTGGGGACGGCGTGTGCGCTGTTTCCGCCGCTGTGGCTGCTGGTGACCTCGTTCAAGCCGGAGAGCGAGTCGTTCACCACCGCGCTGGTGAAGGACTTCACCTTCGGCAACTACCGGCACGTCATCGCCGATACCCGTTTCCTCACCTGGTTCGGCAACTCGCTGATCGTCGTGGTCGGGACGACCGTCATCGGGGTGCTCATCGCGGCGACCACGGGGTACGCACTCAGCCGGTTCCGCTTCCCCGGTATGCGGCCGCTGATGTGGGTGCTGCTGATCACCCAGATGTTCCCGATGGCCGTGCTGATCGTCCCGCTGTACAACACGATGGCGAAGCTGGGGCTGCTCAATCAGCCGCTCGGGCTGATCATCACCTATCTGACCATCGCCGTGCCGTTCTGCGCGTGGATGATGAAGGGCTTCTTCGACACGATTCCCGTCGACATCGACGAGTCGGGCCGGGTGGACGGGCTCAACCCGTTCGGCACGTTCTGGCGGCTGATCCTGCCGCTGGCCAAGCCCGGTATCGCCGTCACCGGCTTCTACACCTTTGTGACCGCGTGGGCGGAGGTCGCCTACGCGACCGCCTTCATGACCGGCGAGGAGAACCTGACCCTGGCGGGCGGTCTGCAGACCTTCGTCAACCGCTACGGCTCCGACTGGGGCTCGATGACGGCCGCCGCCGTCGTCATCGCCGTACCGGCCGCCGTGGTCTTCGGTTTCGCCCAGCGCCATCTGGTCGGGGGGCTGACCGCCGGCGCGACCAAGGCGTAGCCGCGGCGGCCCTCTGCTCCGGACGAACACCTCAACTCTTCAGGGACGACATGACTCAGCACAGCAGTGCACCCCAGGCCGAAGGCATCACGGAGGGGGCGCCCCGGGCTGTTCCGTCGGCGCGGCCCGGCGCGACCGGCTGGTGGCGCGACGCGGTGATCTACCAGGTGTATCCGCGCTCCTTCGCCGACGGCAACGGCGACGGCATGGGCGATCTGCCCGGTGTACGGCAGCGGCTGCCGCACCTGGCCGAGCTCGGCGTCGACGCGGTCTGGCTCAGCCCGTTCTACGCCTCCCCGCAGGCGGACGCCGGGTACGACGTCGCCGACTACCGCGCCATCGACCCGATGTTCGGGACGCTGCACGACGCGGACGCCCTCATCAGGGACGCGCACGCGCTCGGACTGCGCGTCATCATCGACATCGTCCCCAACCACTCCTCCGACCAGCACGAGTGGTTCAAACGCGCCCTGGCGGGGGACGCGGCGGCCCGGGAGCGCTACCACTTCGCGGCCGGAAAGGGGCCGCGGGGCGAGCTGCCGCCCAACGACTGGGAGTCCGTCTTCGGCGGCCCCGCCTGGAGCCAGGTGCCCGGCTCCCCCGGGGTGTGGTACCTGCATCTGTTCGCGCCCGAGCAGCCCGACTTCAACTGGGACCACCCGGCCGTCCGCGACGAGTTCCGCTCCGTGCTGCGGTTCTGGCTGGACATGGGCATCGACGGCTTCCGGATCGATGTGGCGCACGGCCTGGTCAAGGCGGCGGGGCTGCCCGACATGGGCAGCACGGAGCAGCTGAAGCTGCTGGGCTCCGCCGAGCTGCCGTTCTTCGACCAGGACGGCGTGCACGAGATCTACCGCTCCTGGCGGCAGGTCCTCGACGAGTACCCGGGGGAGCGGGTCGGTGTCGCCGAGGCCTGGACGCCCAGCGCCGAGCGCACCGCGCTGTACGTACGCGAGGACGAACTGCACCAGGCGTTCAACTTCCACTACCTCAACACCGGCTGGGACGCGGCGGCGCTGCGCGAGGTCATCGACGCCTCCCTCTCCTCGCTCGGCGCCGTCGGCGCGCCCGCCACCTGGGTGCTGTCCAACCACGACGTGGTGCGCCACCGCACCCGGCTCGGCGGCGGCCACGGCCGGGGGCGCGCTGCCTCGCTGCTGATGCTGGCGCTGCCCGGCTCCGCCTACCTCTACCAGGGCGAGGAGCTGGGGCTGCCCGAGGTGACCGAACTGCCCGACGAGGCGCGCCAGGACCCCTCCTTCTTCCGCTCCAGCGGTCAGGACGGGCTCCGCGACGGCTGCCGGGTGCCGCTGCCCTGGGCCGAGGAGGAGAGCGCCGACGGCGGCAGCTCCTACAGGTTCGGCAGCGGCGGCAGCTGGCTGCCCCAGCCGCCCGGCTGGGGCGCCCTTTCCGTCGCCGCGCAGACCGGCGACCCCACCTCCACGCTGGAGCTCTACCGCACCGCGCTGCGGCTGCGCCGGGAGCGGCCCGAGCTGGGCGACGGCGAACCGCTGGAGTGGCTGCCCGCGCCCGAGGGCGTGCTGGTGTTCCGGCGCGGCGCGTTCGTGTGCGCCGCCAACACCCGCAGCCGGCCGGTACGGCTGGACTCCCGGCCCGGGGAGCTGCTGCTGGCCAGCCGTCCGCTGGACCAGCACGAGACGGCGGCCGGGGTCGAGCTGCCCGGCGACACGACCGCCTGGTGGGTCGCCGGATGACCGGTGCCCTCACCGCGCGCCTCGCCGACATCGCGGCGCAGGCCGAGGTCAGCGAGGCCACGGCGAGCCGGGTGCTGAACGGCAGAGGGGGCGTGGCCGCCACCACCCGGCAGCGGGTGCTGGCCGCGGTGGACGTCCTCGGCTACGAGCGCCCCGCGCGTGCCCGGCAGCGCAGCGCGGGGCTGGTCGGACTGGTCATCCCGGAACTGACCAACCCCATCTTCCCGGCGTTCGCCCAGGTCATCGAGCAGTCCCTGTCGGGGTACGGGTTCACGCCGGTGCTGGGCACGCGGATGCTCGGCGGCGCCACGGAGGACGAGCTGGTCGGCCAGCTGGTCGAGCGTGATGTGTCGGGCATCATCTTCCTCTCCGGCCTGCACGCCGATCTGACGGCCGACCCGGCCCGCTACGCCCGGCTGGCCGAGCGCGGTGTGCCGTTCGTCCTGATCAACGGCTACAACGACCGGATCAGCGCGCCTTTCGTCTCGCCCGACGACCGGGCGGCGGCTGCGATGGCGGTGGAGCATCTGCGCCAGCTGGGACACGAACGCATCGGACTGGCCGTCGGCCCGGAGCGGTTCGTCCCCACCCGCCGCAAGGTCGCCGGCTTCACCCGCGCGGTGCGGGAGGCCGGGTGCGAGCCGCGTATCCAGCACACCCTCTTCACCGTCGAGGGCGGCCACGCCGCGGCCGGTGCGCTGATCGACCAGGGCTGTACGGGCATCGTGTGCGGCAGTGACCTGATGGCTCTGGGCGCCGTACGGGCGGCCCGGCAGCGGGGCCTGCGGGTGCCGCACCAGGTGTCGGTGGTCGGCTACGACGACTCCGAGTTCAACGCCTTCACCGACCCGCCGCTGACCACCGTCCGCCAGCCGGTCCGCGCCATGGCCAACGCCGCCGTCCACGCCCTGCTGGAGCCGATGGGCGGCAGCCCGATGGCGGAGACGGAGTTCGTCTTCCAGCCGGAGCTGGTCGTCCGGGGGTCGACGGCGCACGCGCCCGGGGGCTGAGCGGAACTTCGGAGCGCGAGCTCGCCTACGAGGACGGCACCAGCCCCGCCTCGTAGGCGAGGATCGCGGCCTGTACGCGGTTCTTCATCTCCAGACGGGCCAGGATCTGGCTGACGTACGTCTTCACCGTGCCCTCGACCACGTGCAGCCGGGCGGCGATGTCCGCGTTGGACAGGCCTGCACCGACCAGGCCCAGCACCTCCCGCTCGCGGGGAGTCAGCCCGGCGGTGCGGGCCTGGGCGGTCGCCCGGCGGCCCAGCTGCCCGGCGGCCATATGCGTGATGACGTGCCGCGCCACGGCGGGGGAGAGGTAGGCGCCGCCCTCGTGAACGGCGCGTACACCCGCCAACAGCTCCCTGGGGTCACCGGACTTGAGGACGAAACCGGCGGCGCCGGAGCCGAGCGCGGTGGCGATGTACTCGTCCTCGCTGAAGGTGGTCAGCATCATCACCGCGCTGTCCGGGCAGGTGCGCCGCAGCTCGGCCGCCGCACGCAGCCCGTCCAGCTTCGGCATCCGGATGTCGAGCAGACACACATCGGGGCGGTGCCGCTGCGTCAGCGCGACGGCCTCCCGCCCGTCGGCCGCCTCCGCCACGACCTCGATGTCTCCGGCCGACGCGAGGATCGCCCGTACCCCGCCCCTGATCATCGCCTCGTCGTCCGCCAGCAGTACCCGGATCATCGTGTTCCCGTCCCCGCTCTCGCCCCGCTCACGGAAGCACGCTAACCCAGTGCCCGTGGGGCGGGCCCGGCGGCGCCGCCTCCCTGACGAAAGTGCAGTGGTGCCGACGACCAACGTGCACTGTCCGGGCTCCGGCCGCTGCCTACCGTCCAGGGCATGCTCACACTGCGCGGACTGACCAAGAGATACGGCGACAAGACCGTCGTCGACGACCTGACGCTGGAGGTGGCACCTGGCAAGGTCACCGGATTCCTCGGCCCCAACGGGGCCGGCAAATCCACCACCATGCGCATGGTGGTGGGGCTGGACGAGCCCACCTCCGGCGCGGCGCTGATCCGTGGGACGCCGTACGCCGAGCTGGCCCACCCGCTCCGGGTGGTGGGCGCGCTCCTCGACGCGCGTGCCGCGCACCCCCGGCGCACCGCCCAGCAGCATCTGCTGGCCATGGCCCGCAGCAACGGGATTTCCGCGCGCCGGGTGCCCGAGGTGCTCGACGCGGTCGGTCTGACGGAGGTGGCGGGCAAGCGGGCGGGCTCCTTCTCGCTGGGAATGGCCCAGCGCCTGGGCATCGCCGGTGCGCTGCTCGGCGACCCGGAGGTACTGCTGCTGGACGAGCCCGTCAACGGCCTCGACCCCGACGGGGTGCTGTGGGTGCGCACGCTTCTGCGCTCCCTCGCCGCCGAGGGCCGGACCGTCTTCCTCTCCAGCCATCTGATGAGCGAGATGGAGCTGACCGCCGACCGGCTCGTGGTCATCGGCCGGGGCCGGCTGCTGGCGGACGGGCCGACCGCGGAGGTCGTCGGGGCCGGCGCCGGCCGCACCGTGTGCGTCCGCGGCCCGCAGCACGGCGGGCTGTCGGCGCTGGCCGACCGGCTCAGGCGGGAGGGTGCCGAGGTGGCCCGGCCGGCGCCGGACGAGCTGTCCGTGAACGGCGTGCCGCTCGAACGCGTCGGCGACCTCGCCCATGAAGGACATGTGCACCTGTACGAACTGCGCGCCGACGAGGCGTCGTTGGAGGAGGCTTATATGCGACTGACGTCACAGAGCGTGGAGTACGCCCAGGAACGGCGTACCGACCTGGAAGCGGGGGTGTGACGGTGGCTGCCGCCCTCGCCCCGCCCACGGCGGCCCCGCGCGGGACCCGCTCCCGCAGTGCGGGACTGCGCGGCGCCCTCGCCGCCGAGTGGACGAAGCTCGTCTCGCTGCGCTCGACCTGGTACCTGCTGCTGGGCGCGGCCGTGCTGACCGGGGTCATCGCCTCCGCGGCGGGGGTCCTCACGCACGACCCCGCCGCCTCGCCCGGCGACCCGGCCGTGATCGCCGAACTCAACGGCCTGGGGCTTGTGCTGGCGGCCCTGGCCATGCTCTCGGTCACCGGGGAGTACGCCACCGGGAGCGTCCAGACGTCCCTGCTGTGCGTGCCCCGCCGAGGGCGCCTGCTGGCGGCCAAGACGTTGTTGCTCTCAGCCGTCACCTTCGTGGCGGGGCTGGTGTGCGGCCTCTTGGCCGTGGTGTGCGGGGCACTGACGCTGGAGGAGAGCACGTTCGACGCCGCCACCGTCGGCGGCCAGGTGCTCCTCGTCGGGACGCACGCCGCCTTGCTGAGCGTCATGACCGTGGGGCTGGCCGCTGTCGTACGCAGGTCGGCGGGGACGGTCACGGCGCTGTTCGGACTGCTGTTCCTGGTGCCGATGGCGCTGGATGTGCTGCCCGGCGGCGACGTCCTCGTCGATCTCCACCCGGCCGGCGCCACGGAGGCCCTGGCAC
>NZ_JAGPXJ010000167.1:0-7591 GCF_018070605.1 Streptomyces sp. B15 | reverse complement strand
CCAGGGTGCTCAGCTGGCGCTCCCCCCCCAGTTACGGAATGCTGCCGGCGGTATGCCGCCCGGCAGCATTCCGGAACAGGGCGGGGAGCGCCAGCTGAGCACCCTGGAGCCGCACATTCCGGCACGCGAGGCGGCTTTCGAGCCGCTGATGCTGGCCTGCCGCGACCGCCGGCCCGTCGTCTTCGACTACCGCAAGTCCAACGCGGCCCGCTCCGAGAAGCGTCAGGTCGAGCCGTGGACGCTGGAGTGCTGGCGCGGGCACTGGTACCTGGCGGGCTGGGACCGGGAGCGGCAGGCCGAGCGGGTCTTCCGGCTCTCGCGGATCACCGGCCCCGTCCGCTCCCGCGCCGCCGCCTTCACCGTGCCGGTACCCGATCAGGTGACGGTGCGCGAGACCGTGGAGCGCTGGGCGGGCGAGGGCGCCACCAGCACCGCGCGGATCAGGCTGCGGTCGGGCTCGGGCTATCCGCTGCGGGCCCGGGCGCTGCGGACCTGGGAACTGGGTGACGGGTGGGAAGAGTTGGAGATCCCGTACGGGCACGGCCTGGACGCGTGGCTGGTGGAGTTCGGCCCGGACGTCGTCGTGCTGGAGCCCGCCGAACTGCGCGCGGACGTCATCGAGCGGCTGCGTGCCGTGGCACAGGGCTGAGGGAGGAGCGGCACATGGCGGTCAATGCCATCGATCAGACCCGCAGGATGCTCTCGCTGGTCACCTATCTCAAGGACCGGCCCGGTGCCCGGGTCGAGGAGGTCGCGCGCGCTTTCGGGATCTCCGACGACGAGCTGATCTCCGACCTGAACGTGTTGCCGATGTGCGGCACCAGCTTCCGGGGCGGCGATCTGCTGGAGATCGACACCGACGGCGAGCGCATCTGGTGGCGCAACTCCGAGGCGCTGGGTTCCGACACGGCGCAGCCGCTGCGGCTGGCCGCCGACGAGGCGACGGCGCTGCTGGTCGCGGCCCGCGCTGTGGCGACCCTGCCAGGGCTGCGGGAGAGCGACCGGGACGCGCTGCAGCGGGCTGTGGCCAAGCTGGAGACGGCGGCCGGCGAGAGCGCGGGCGCCAGCTCGCGGCTGTCGGTCACCTTCGAGTCCGAGGGCGGCGTCTTCGCCGATGTCGACCGGGCCATCGTCGAGCGGCGCCGACTGTGGATCCGCTACTACTCGCCCGCCCGGGACGAGCTGACCGAACGCGAGGTGGACCCGATCCGGCTGTTCGCCGTCGGCCACACCTATATGGAGGCCTGGTGCCGGCTCTCGGAGGCGCGGCGCACCTTCCGGCTGGACCGGGTCGCCGAGATCAAGCTGCTGGACGAGCGCTCCGACCCGCCGCCCATAGAGCCGCGGGACCTGAGTGCCGGGCTGGTGCAGCCGGCGGCCACCGATCCAGAGGTCGTGGTGGAGGTCGGCCCCGGCGGGCGCTGGGTCGCCGAGTACTACCCGCACGACAGCGCGGAGGAGCTGCCCGACGGTGGCCTGCGGATCACCCTGCGTACTCCGGACCCCGCCTCGCTGCGCCGGCTGGCGCTCCGGCTGGGTCCGGACGGCCGTATCACGGCGCCCAAGGAGCTGGCGGAGAGCGCACGGGATGCGGCGCGAAAGGCTCTTGCGGCCTACGGCGTGTAGAAGACGCGCCCTGTCAGGGGCGGGGGGGAACTGCGCCACAAGCCACAAGCCACAAGCCACAAGCCATAAGGCATCGGCAGTCGGCGGACGGCGGACGGCGGACGGCGGACTGGGGCACCCCCATGGCCGCCGCAGGAACCGGAGCGGCACTAGGCTGCCTTCCATGCTCTGGCCGATGTTCTTTCTAGCGCTCGCCTTCTGCGGGATCGCCGTGCTCGGAGTGCTCGCCGTACGGGTGGGGCTGGAGGTGCAGCGCTTCTCCCGGGCGGTCGGTGACAGCTCCGAGCGGATCACACGGGCGGCGGAGAATCTGGAGCGGGCCACGGTCCCGCTGGCGGCGCGGACCGGCCGGGGAGCGGGTTCGGGTGAAACGCAAGGACCGAACGAGACATAACCGACGTAAGGCCGGTCTCCAGCTTCTGATCCTGGAGCGGTAGGCTGCCAGATGCCGCGTCGGCGGGCGCCGGAGCACGCAATCGGGCGGATGCACGGGGATTGCCTGGTGTTCACTCCACAGGGTTACGATCGATGTCGGCACGTCAGCACGATGCAGCCAGTCCGATTCATCCGGCAGGCACAGAAACACGCCGCCCCGGCGAGAAGGTAGTGGCACATGATCGCAGGTTTGAAGCCCATGGAGATCGTTCTGATTCTCCTTGTCATCCTGCTGCTGTTCGGCGCCAAGAAGCTCCCGGACATGGCCCGTTCGCTCGGCAAGTCGGCCCGCATCCTCAAGAGCGAAGCCAAGCAGATGAAGAAGGAAGGCTCCTCCGACACCGAGGCGGACAAGTCCGGTGAGGCGCAGCAGTCGGCGCCGCGGACGATCCAGGCCGCCCCCGGCGACGTCGCGACCTCGCGCCCCGTCACCGAGCCGGCGGACCAGCCGAAGCAGAGCTGAGCGGACGGCCGCATCGCCGACCGTGCCGCCGTCCGCTCCGCGGCCCCGGCTGCGGAGTGGCGGAGCCAGCCGTATCCGACACTTCGAGACTGAGGACGAGGGTTGCTCAAGTCCGCCCGGAACCAGGGTAAACAGGAGAAGGACCCCGAGGGGCGGATGCCTCTCGCGGACCACCTGCGGGAGTTGCGCAACCGCTTGATGAAGTCGGTGCTGGCGATCCTCGTCGTCACCATCGTGGCGATGATCTACTACAAGCAGATCGCCGATTTCCTCATGCACCCGGTGCGGGAGTCGGTCGGCTGCACCAAGGGCTTCGGCGAGGCCGCCGACGAGGGCGAGACCTGCGCCGAGATCACCATCAACGGGCTGATCGCCCCGTTCACGATCATGCTGAAGGTGGCGCTGACCACCGGCGTCGTCATCGCCTCCCCGGTCTGGCTCTACCAGCTGTGGGGTTTCCTCGCACCCGGTCTGCACAAGCACGAGAAGCGGTACGCGCGCTCCTTCGTCGCCGCCGGCGTGCCGCTGTTCCTCGGCGGCGCCTACCTGGCCTATCTGATCCTGCCGAAGGCCGCCAGGACGCTGCTGGACTTCAGCCCGGACGGAGCGGGCAACCTCATCCCGCTGGACGACTTCCTCGACATCGTCACCCGGCTGGTCATCGTCTTCGGCCTCGCCTTCGAGCTGCCGCTGCTGCTGGTCCTGCTCAACATCGGCGGGGTGCTGACCGGCAAGCGGCTGCTGGGCTGGTGGCGGGGGATGGTCATCGGCATCACCGTCTTCGCCGCCGTCGCCACGCCCACCGGCGATCCGCTGACGATGATCGCGCTGGCGGCGCCGATCGTGCTGCTGTACTTCGCCGCCGTCGGCATCGCCCTGTTCAACGACCGCCGCCGCAGCCGCGACAACCCCTACGCCGGGCTGGACGACGACGAGGCGTCCCCGCTCGACCACACACCGGAGGCCATCGGCGCCGGCGACTCCCTGCCCGGCCCGCGCCCGGGCGGCGAGGGCGGCTCGCAGAACGGCAGCGGTGAGAGCGGCCGGCCGCGGCCGGGCGGCTACGACGACGCCACCTGAGCGGCCCCCTGCCACGTCCGGTCCGCACCGGCCGCTCGGCCCCGGCCCGACCCGGGGATCCGCTCCATGGGCCGGTAAAGATCGTGAGAGTGTCAGAGGCGGCCGGTAGGCTCGTAGACACGATGACCGAGGATCTGTCCCCCGCGGAGCGGTATGCGGCGGCGCGTAAGCGTGCCGCCGACCAGGCCACCGCTCTCGCGCCCTTCCGTGACCTGTACGACTTCGATCTGGACCCCTTCCAGATCGAGGCGTGCCAAGCCCTCGAAGCAGGAAAGGGTGTGCTGGTCGCGGCGCCGACCGGCTCCGGCAAGACCATCGTGGGCGAGTTCGCCGTCCACCTGGCCCTCACCCAGGGCCGCAAATGCTTCTACACGACCCCGATCAAGGCGCTGTCCAACCAGAAGTTCAGCGATCTCGTCAAGCGGTACGGGGCGGCCAAGGTCGGACTGCTGACCGGCGACAACAGCGTGAACTCCGAGGCACCCATCGTCGTGATGACGACCGAGGTGCTGCGGAACATGCTCTACGCCGGGTCGAAGTCCCTGCTCGGCCTGGGATATGTCGTCATGGACGAGGTCCACTACCTCTCGGACCGCTTCCGGGGCGCCGTCTGGGAAGAGGTGATCATCCACCTTCCCGAGTCGGTCACCATCGTCTCGCTGTCGGCCACCGTCTCCAACGCGGAGGAGTTCGGTGACTGGCTGGACACGGTGCGCGGCGACACCCAGGTGATCGTCTCCGAGGACCGCCCGGTGCCGCTGTGGCAGCACGTGCTGGCCGGCCGCCGGATGTACGACCTGTTCGAGGAGTCCGGCGACAAGCGGGAGGTCAACCCCGACCTGGTGCGGATGGCCCGGATGGAGAACAGCCGGGTCGGCAACGGGCGCGACCGGCGCCGGGGCCGCCCCCAGCGGGAGGCCGACCGCGAGCGGGAGCGCCGCCAGCGTGCCCGGATCTGGACGCCCAGCCGGCCCGAGGTGATCGACCGGCTGGACTCGGAGGGGCTGCTCCCGGCCATCACCTTCATCTTCAGCCGCGCGGGCTGCGAGGCCGCCGTCCAGCAGTGCCTCCACTCCGGCCTGCGGCTCAACGACAACGCCGCCCGTGCCCGGGTCCGGGAGATCGTCGAGGAGCGCACCGCGGACATCCCCGACAAGGACCTGCACGTCCTGGGCTACTTCGAGTGGCTGGAGGGGCTGGAGCGGGGCATCGCCGCACACCACGCGGGCATGCTGCCCACCTTCAAGGAGGTGGTCGAGGAGCTGTTCGTGCGCGGTCTGGTCAAGGCCGTCTTCGCCACCGAGACGCTGGCCCTGGGCATCAACATGCCGGCCCGTTCCGTGGTGCTGGAGAAGCTGGTCAAGTGGAACGGCGAGCAGCACGCCGACATCACCCCGGGTGAGTTCACGCAGCTGACCGGGCGTGCGGGGCGGCGCGGTATCGACATCGAGGGCCATGCCGTCGTGCTGTG
This sequence comes from Streptomyces sp. B15, assembly GCF_018070605.1. Taxonomy (NCBI): domain Bacteria; kingdom Bacillati; phylum Actinomycetota; class Actinomycetes; order Kitasatosporales; family Streptomycetaceae; genus Streptomyces; species Streptomyces sp. B15. The sequence continues at coordinate 2,516 of NZ_JAGPXJ010000167.1, read as the reverse complement.
GCAGCGCGGTATGGACCCGGGCGCACTCGCCGGGCTCGCCGGTGCGCGTACGTATCCGCTGCGGTCGTCGTTCAAACCGTCCTACAACATGGCGGTGAACCTCGTCTCGCAGTTCGGCAGGCACCGCTCGCGCGAGCTGCTGGAGACGTCGTTCGCGCAGTTCCAGGCGGACCGCTCGGTGGTCGGCATCTCCCGGCAGGTGCAGAAGAACGAGGAGGGCATGGCGGGCTACCACGCCTCCATGACCTGCCATCTGGGTGACTTCGAGGAGTACGCGCGGCTGCGCAGGGAGCTCAAGGACCGCGAGACGGAGCTGGCCAAGCAGGGCGCCAACCAGCGCCGGGCGCAGGCAGCCGCGGCGCTGGAGAAGCTCAAGCCCGGCGATGTCATCCATGTGCCCACCGGCAAGTACGCGGGTCTGGCACTGGTGCTGGACCCGGGCGTCAGCGGCGGACGCGGCGCCGGGCCGCGCAGGGGATACGACGGGACGGCGGGGAACGAGGGCCCGCGACCGCTGGTGCTGACGGCGCAGCGGCAGGTCAAGCGGCTGGGCGCGATCGACTTCCCGGTGCCGGTCGAGCCGCTGGAGCGGATGCGCATTCCCAAGTCGTTCAACGCGCGCAGCCCCCAGTCGCGGCGGGATCTGGCCTCCGCGCTGCGCAGCAAGGCGGGCCACTACGTGCCCGAGCGGCACCGCAAGCAGCGGTCGGCCGCCGCGGACGACCCCGAGATCGAGCGGCTGCGCAAGGCCATCCGCCAGCACCCCTGCCACGGCTGCGACGAGCGTGAGGACCACGCCCGCTGGGCCGAGCGCTATCACCGGCTCAAGCGCGACACCCGCCAGCTGGAGCGGCGTATCGAGGGCCGGACGAACACGATCGCCCGCACCTTCGACCGGGTGTACGCGCTCTTGTCGGAGCTCGGCTATCTCTCGGGCGACCACGTCACCGAGGACGGGCGGGTGCTGGCCAGGCTCTACGGCGAGCTGGATCTGCTCGCTTCGGAGTGTCTGCGCGAGGGTGTGTGGGAGGGGCTGCCGCCCGCTGAGCTGGCCGCTTGTGTCTCCGCTCTGGTCTTCGAGGCCCGCAGCAACGACGACGCGCTGCCGCCCAAGCTGCCCGGCGGCCGGGCGCGGGCGGCACTCGGCGAGATGGTGCGGATCTGGGGGCGGTTGGACGCGCTCGAGGAGGAACACCGCATCACCGCCACCGAGGGTGTCGGCCAGCGCGAGCCCGACCTGGGCTTCGCCTGGGCCGCCTATCGCTGGGCGGACGGCCAGGGTCTCGACGAGGTGCTGCGCGAGGCCGAGATGCCCGCCGGTGACTTCGTGCGCTGGTGCAAGCAGGTCATCGACGTCCTCGGTCAGCTGGCCGCCGCGGCCCCGGAGGCCGGCACGGTGCCCAGGAACGCCCGCAGGGCGATCGACGGGATGCTGCGGGGCGTGGTGGCGTACTCCAGCGTGGGCTGAGAACGCAGGCGCCCGGCTCCGACCCTCGCGGACAGCGGTGTCCGCGAGGGTTCTTGCTGTCCTCCTGTCCTCCTGTCCTCCTGTCCTCCTGTCCTCCTGTCGTCCTGTCGTCCTGTCGCCGAACGGGGCCTCTTCCGGACCGAGCGGCAGCCTTGTGCTGACCGACCGACACGCTGCACACCGAGGTCTTCGCCGCGGTGCGTGCACGGCCGGGGCCCGAGGCGGTATTGACGGTCGCCGCGCCGGGCGGGATGTTCAAGCCCGCGTCAACTGCCGGGCACCGGGGCGCAGTACGGGCCCGGCAGTGTCCTTCCGGCGCGCGACCCGCGCGCATCCCGAACCCGACAGGGGGGCCAAGTGCGTACGAGCAGTACCGGCAGAGCCGGGTCCTGGATCCGCCGTTGGGCCTGCGCCGTGACCGCTTTCGCCGCGGTCGCGGCGCTCTCGTCCACGGCGGCCACCGCCCAGCCGGACACCGGGGCCGGGCGCGGGCACCGCGACCCGGCGGGGGACCTGCGGCTGACCCAGCTCCAGGCGATGGCCACGCACAACAGCTACCACCGCGAGACCACCTCGCACGCCGAGCAGAACCTGATGTCCCAGTACGACCCCAACTGGCAGACGCTGCTCTACAGCCACTCCACGCTCCCCGTCCAGTTCGAACGCCAACGCGCTCGGGGCATCGAACTGGACGTCTTCCCCGACCCCGAAGGCGGCCTGTACGCCGACCCGCTGCTGCGCAAGCGTGCCGGGCTGCCCCCGCTCGACGACCCGGAGCTGCACAAGCCCGGCTTCAAGGTGCTGCACTGGGCGGACTTCGACTACCGCTCCACCTGTGCGACCCTGCGCGGCTGTCTGCGCCAGGTCAAGAAGTGGTCCGACAGCCGGCCCGGCCATGTGGCCGTACCGATCCTGCTGGAGCTGAAGCAGACCGACCCCCGGCTGGAGGAGCAGGGCGGCGCCAAGAGCCCGCCGTGGGACACGGCGATGCTGGACGCGCTGGACAGGGAGATCCGGTCCGTCTTCCCCGACGAGGAGACCGTCACGC
>NZ_JAGPXJ010000166.1:0-7718 GCF_018070605.1 Streptomyces sp. B15 | reverse complement strand
ACATGGGCACGGGTCTGCACCGAGATCCAGTCACCGTCCCGATCCGGCCGGCCCTGATCGACGCCCAGCAGCGACCAGCCGGTGAAGCCGCCCTCACCCGGCGGCGCGGCAGGGGTCTTGGCCGAGTTCCCGTTCACCAGATACGGGACACCGTCCACCCGGGAGGCGTCGAAGACGCCGACATGTCCCGCCACCAGCGCCGCGCCCTTGCCCGAGCGGGCACGGAAGTCGGCCAGCCACCGCTCCAGCAGATCGGCCTCCATCCGGTCCGTGAGTTGGCTGGCCCGCTGGGGCGTCGGGTCGCGTGGCGGTACGTGCTGGATGACGGCGACCGAACCGATGCGGCGGTCCCGCGCCGCGTCGTCCAGCTGCCGCCGCAGCTCCTGGAACTGTGCGTACCCGCCGCCGCGTACCGTCAGCGAGGAGGTGTCCAGTGTGATGAACCGTGTTCCGCGGTGGTCGAAGGTGCGCTGCGCGGGCCCGAACTCCTTGACGAAGTTGGCGATCGAGCCGCCCATCACCTCGTGGTTGCCCGGCACGTAGTACCAGTCGACCGTATCCCCCAGCTCCTGGCGCAGTATCTTCCGCGCGAACGCGAGATCCTCAGGTGAGCCCTCGTCCACCAGGTCGCCGTTGACGAGCACGAAGTCCGGCCGTGCCGCGCGGATCTCGCGCAGGGTCCGGCGCGCCTGCTGGACGCCTTCGCTGTCCGGGGCGCGTGCCACGAACTGCGCGTCCGACATCACCGCGAACCGCCAGTCGCGGCCGGCCGTGTCGGCCGCCGTGCTGATGAGTGGGTCGTGCGGGCGCCCGGCGGCAGGCAGTTCGACATCCGGCGGGGTTCGCGCGAGGAGTTCGTCCAGCACCACCTCGCCGTGGTACTGCGCGGTGGGCCGGGTCTCGGCGAGGTAGAAGCGGCGCAACTTCAGTGGATAGGCCACACCCTCCGGGACCTCGAAGGTGACCTGCCGCCAGCCTTCCCACTCCACCAGCGGGCCGCGCAGCACCTGGTCGGTGCCTGCCGCGTCCTTGAGGTGGAGCGAGGGCCAGGCGCCCGCCCCGTCTCCCTTGATCCACAGGGTGAAGCTGCGCGGCTGGCCGGGGATCTCCCGTTCGGCGGGCGGATTGACGTAGGCGGCGCGGGTGGCCGTCGACCGGGTGAAGTCGTAGCTGAGCTTGAGCCCGCCGCCCTCCTTGCCCTCCGGTTCGGGCGTCACCGACCCTTCGGCGCGGGCAGCGCTGAACGTCCAGCCGGACGCGTCGTCGAAGTCGGCCACCTGCTGCTCCTGCAGCCCGACCGTGACGGCCAGCCGCGTCGTCAGTCCCCCTACCGTGACGGTCACCGTTCCCGAGGCGGACTCCTGCCCGGCGCGGGTGGTGACGGTGAACGCGCCGCCCGACGCGTCCTTGTCCGGGACGATCGAGAAGAGTGAACGGTCGTACGACAGCTGTGCGTCTGCCGGTTCGACAGGTGCGCTGTTGCCGTCCGCGTCGTAACCGACCAGCCCGAACGACGCGCTCGCGGCGCCGTCCGCCAGTCCCACCCGGTCCGTCGTGGGGCGGATACGGTCCAGCTTCCCGAGGACCCGCAGCTCGGTGGCGCCGTGCGCCGAGCCGACCCGCGCCGTGGCGTCGGTGGTGCCGGGGCGGCGCGCACGGAAGACGCCCTGCGCGTCGACCCGGCCCACGTCCGGCCGCGTCGTGCGCCACCGCGGCCGAGGCGCGCCGTCGGCGGGGCCGTAGGTCTCGTCGTATCCGGCGGCGGTCAGTTTGCGCGTCAGACCGGGGAAGACGCGGTCGGGGTGGCCGCCCGGCATGTTGTCGGCGGTCGGGGCCTGGTCCGGGGCGATGGCCGTCTCCACCCAGAAGCCGGACAGCCGCCCCGAGCCCTCCGGCGCCGTCAGCGCCAGCCCGTCGGGGACCTCGCGTTCCTCGCCGTCGGAGGGCGAGTTCTCCAACTGCAGGGCTGTGCCGCCCGGCTCGCGGGCCAGCAGGGTGGAGGAGCCGCCGCCGTCCAGGTTCAGGGCGTTGTAGGCGCCCAGCTTCCTCATCATCAGGGCCAGTTCGGTCAGCGTCACCCCGCCCGAGGCCGCCTGCCTGCCGTCCACTGTCAGCACGTGCATGGTGCCGCCGTCCTTGGAGAACCCGACCGCGGTGCGCGGCGCCGCTGTGTTGTTCGGCCGCCCCTCCCAGTTCTGCGGCTTGCCGTCCTCGACCAGCACCCCGCGCCCGCCGACCGCTGTCCGGGGCAGGGGCGAGTCGTCGTCGGTACGCATCCGGTACTCGAAGCCGACCGGGTCGCCGGTGCGCAGCGCCGCCAGCCGCCTCGCGCCGTCCCCGCGGCCGATCAGGACGCTCACCCCTTCGGGGATGTCACCCTTTCCGGGCTTCTCGCCGACGCCGGTGACCTCGCCGTCCTCGACGGTCACCTCGGTGACCCGTGACTCCTGATCGACCGTCAGCGCACGGTCGGCCGCGCCCCAGTTCGCGTCGTACAGCCCGATGCCGTTCTGCGGCACGTTCGCCGCGTTGCGGCCGTCGAGCGGCGCGGTGCCGTCCGGGAGGGTGACGGTGCCCTCGAAGTACAGGTCCAGGATGCGGCCGGCGGCGCCCGGGCCGATCCCGACCGCCTCGGAGACGCCGGGTGCCGGTGAGTGGGTGGGCTTCCCGTAGCGGACGCCGGGGCCGAGCGGGGCGCCCGTCTCGTTGATGTCGAAGAAGTCGGCGTTGAGCGCGGCGATGGTGCGGCGCCCCTTGCCGGGGTCGTGCGCCTCGGCCAGCTCCCTGACCGTCCGACGCTCGGTGACCTTGCTGGACGAGAGATAGTCGGCCGTGGCCCCGGTGCGGGCGTCACCCAGTTCGAGGGTCAGCGCGTCGGCACGCAGCCACTTGTCCGACTCCAGACGCTCGAAGGAGGTGAGTTCGGCTCCGGGGGCGAGGGGACGGGTGGTGCGGGAGAGCTCCATGCCGTCGCCGTCGGCGATCGACCTGGGCTGCGGTGCGGGCGCTGCCGTCACCGTCGGACGGGCGGTGGGCCTCTCGGTGGTGGCCAGGGCCGCGCCGGCCGGCAGCAGGCCGGTCAGCAGCGCGGAGACGGCCGTCACCGGAAGCAGCGATCTGGTGAGTCTCGAACGGGTGAGTCTTGCGCGAGCGTGGACCTGTCTCACAACGTCCCCCACAAAGACCAGTGATCTCGGCACTTTTTGCGCACAGTGCCGCACAGGGTCCCAAGGGGGATCGGTCTACACCAGAGGGCCGGAGCGAAGTCGAAGGAAACACTGCGCATCTTCCACCGGTTGGCCCCGTCTCCGGGGCGGGGGAGCGTCCGCTAGCCCGCGAGCAGCTTCCCGTTCTCCACCTTCACCGGAACCGACGGCAGCGCTTTGGTGGCGGGTCCCTCGGCGACCTTCCCCGAGTCCACCTGGAAGCGGCTCCCGTGCAAGGGGCAGACCGCGACCTCGCCGTCGATCTTGTTGAGGGTGCTCCCCTGATGGGTGCACACGGCGCTGAAGCCCTTGAAGTCGCCCTTCTTCGGCTGCGAGACCAGCAGCTTCTGCTCGGCGTACAGCTTCGCGCCGCCCACCGGCACGGCTTCGGCGTCGCCGAGCTCGACGGGCTTGTCGGTGGTGCCCTGCGATTCACCGGCGGAGCCGGTCTCGGAAGGGGAGCCGGAGTCACCGCCTCCGCCGCACGCCGTGGCGGTCAGTCCCAGCGCGGCCAAGGCGGCGCCGCACAGCACGGTGCGGCGCGTGGCCGGCGTTTCCTCGCTCGTCGTCACGCGCCGCACTCTACGTCCACGGCCCCGTTCGGTGCACCTGGTCAGCGCTTACGGGCTGCCGACTTCCCGGCGGCGGCAGTCTTCGCGGCCGGTGCCTTCTTGGCGGCGGTCTTCTTGGCAGCGGTCTTCCTGGCGGAAGCCTTCTTCGCGGTGGGCCGCACCGGAGCCGCCGCGGACGCGTCGCTGACGCGGTCGCCCAGCACATCGCGCAGGAACTTCCCGGTGTGGCTGGCGGGCACGGCCGCGACCTGCTCCGGGGTGCCCTCGGCGACCACCAGGCCGCCGCCGTTGCCGCCCTCGGGACCGAGGTCCACGACCCAGTCGGCGGTCTTGATGACGTCCAGGTTGTGCTCGATGACCAGCACCGAGTTGCCCTTGTCGACCAGGCCCTCCAGAACGCCGATCAGCTTCCTGATGTCCTCGAAGTGGAGGCCGGTGGTGGGCTCGTCCAGGACGTAGACGGTGCGTCCCGTCGACCGCTTCTGCAGCTCGCTGGCGAGCTTCACCCGCTGCGCCTCACCACCCGAGAGAGTCGGCGCCGACTGTCCGAGCCGCACATAGCCCAGGCCGACGTCGTTGAGCGTCCGCAGATGCCGGGCGATGGCGGGCACCGCCTCGAAGAAGTCCAGGGCCTGCTCGATCGGCATGTCCAGGACCTCGGCGATGTTCTTGCCCTTGTAGTGCACCTCCAGGGTCTCCCGGTTGTAGCGCGCACCGTGGCAGACCTCGCAGGGGACGTACACGTCCGGCAGGAAGTTCATCTCGATCTTGATGGTGCCGTCGCCGGCGCAGTTCTCGCAGCGGCCGCCCTTGACGTTGAAGGAGAAGCGGCCCTGCTGGTAGCCGCGGACCTTCGCCTCGGTCGTCTCGGCGAACAGCTTGCGCACATGGTCGAAGACACCGGTGTACGTCGCCGGGTTGGAGCGCGGCGTACGGCCGATGGGCGACTGGTCGACGTGCACCACCTTGTCGACCAGGTCGTCCCCCTCGACGCGGGTGTGCCTGCCGGGCACCGTCCTGGCGCCCTGCAGCTCGCGTGCCAGGTGGGTGTAGAGGATGTCGTTGACCAGCGTCGACTTGCCGGACCCCGACACGCCCGTGACGGCGGTGAGGACCCCCAGCGGGAAGGAGACGTCGATGTTGCGCAGGTTGTTCTCCCGCGCGCCCCGTACGGTCAACTGCCGCTCCGGGGCGACCGGGCGGCGCACCTGCGGGGTGGGGATCTCCCGCTTGCCGGACAGATAGTCGCCGGTGACCGAGTCCTCGTTGGCCAGCAGCTCCTTCAACGGACCGCTGTGCACGACCTTGCCGCCGTGCTCACCGGCGCCGGGGCCGATGTCCACCACCCAGTCGGAGGCCTTGATGGTGTCCTCGTCGTGCTCGACGACGATGAGCGTGTTGCCCAGGTCGCGCAGCCGCACCAGGGTCTCGATCAGCCGGTGGTTGTCGCGCTGGTGCAGCCCGATGGACGGCTCGTCCAGTACGTACAGCACGCCGACCAGGCCCGAGCCGATCTGGGTGGCCAGCCGGATGCGCTGGGCCTCGCCGCCGGAGAGGGTGCCTGCGGCGCGATTGAGCGTCAGATAGTCCAGGCCGACGTCGACCAGGAAGCGCAGCCGCTCGTTGACCTCCTTCAGGACGCGCTCGGCGATCTGCTGGTCGCGCCCGCTCAGCTTCAGCTCGCGCAGGAACTCGGCGCACTCGGTGATCGACATCGCGGAGACCTCCGCGATGGACCTGCCCTGCACGGTCACGGCCAGCACCAGCGGCTTGAGCCGGGTGCCCTCGCAGGCGGGGCAGTTCACCTCGCGCATATAGCCCTCGAAGCGCTCCCGGCTGCTGTCGGTCTCCGCCTCCGAGTGCCGCCGCTTCACGAACGGGACGACGCCCTCGAACGCGGTGGTGTAGGCGCGCTCGCGGCCGTACCGGTTGCGGTAGCGGACCTCGACCTGCGTCTTGTGGCCGTACAGCAGTGCCTTCTTGGCGCGCGCGGGCAGCCCCGCCCAGGGGATGTCCGTACGGAAGCCGAGTGCGTCGGCCAGTGCGCCGATCAGGCGGCCGAAGTACTCCCTGGTGTGCCCGTGCGACCACGGGTGCAGTGCGCCCTCGTCCAGCGACTTGTCCTCGTCGGGGACGATCAGCTCCGGGTCGACCTCCATCCGGGTGCCGATGCCGGTGCACTCCTGGCAGGCGCCGAAGGGCGAGTTGAAGGAGAAGGAGCGCGGCTCCAGCTCCTCGAACGAGAGGTCGTCGTAGGGGCAGTACAGGTGCTCGGAGTACATCCGCTCGCGCTGCGGATCGTCCGGCTCCAGGTCGACGAAGTCGAGGATCACCATGCCGCCGGAGAGGCCGAGCGCGGTTTCCACCGAGTCGGTGAGGCGCCTCTTGGCGCTGGGCTTGACGGTCAGGCGGTCGACGACCACCTCGATCGTGTGCTTCTCCTGCTTCTTCAGCTGCGGCGGCTCGGACAGCTGGATGGTCTGTCCGTCGACACGGGCGCGGCTGTAGCCCTTGGTCTGCAGCTCGTTGAACAGGTCCACGAACTCGCCCTTGCGCTGGCGCACCAGCGGCGAGAGCACCTGGAAGCGGCTGCCCTCCTCCAGGCCGAGCACCTTGTCCACGATGGCCTGCGGGGACTGGCGGGCGATCGGGCGGCCGCAGACCGGGCAGTGCGGCTTGCCGATGCGGGCGTAGAGCAGCCGCAGGTAGTCGTAGACCTCGGTGATCGTGCCGACGGTCGAGCGGGGGTTGCGCGAGGTCGACTTCTGGTCGATGGAGACAGCGGGCGAGAGGCCCTCGATGAAGTCGACGTCGGGCTTGTCCATCTGCCCGAGGAACTGCCGCGCGTAGGCGGACAGCGACTCGACGTAGCGCCGCTGGCCCTCGGCGAAGATCGTGTCGAAGGCGAGCGAGGACTTCCCGGAGCCGGAGAGCCCCGTGAAGACGATGAGCGAGTCGCGAGGGAGGTCTATCGAGACGTTCCGCAGATTGTGCTCGCGAGCGCCACGGACGAGAAGACGGTCGGCCACGCCTGTTGGCACCTTTCGTGTGAGAAGCGGGAGCCCGCGGCGAGCGGGAGTCCCCGACCAAGAGTAGGACGGCGCCGCCCGGAGTGTCGTTCGCTTCCGGTTCGGGAGCCGGGCTCGACCATATAGCACGTTCTTTCGAATTGCGGCAGGCCTTGCCATCTTCCCCACGAACGAGGGACACCAGTAGCTTTGGATCATGACCACGCCTGCGCACGACGCCGAACTCGTACGGACCGCGACCGGTCACCTGCTGAGCGACACCGTCAAGCTGGAGGCCCCCGAGGTGGCCGAGCCCTCCCAGCTCCCGGGCTGGACCCGTGCCCATGTGCTCACCCACCTCGCCCGCAACGCCGACGCCCTCCTCAACGTGCTCGCGGGCAAACCGATGTACGCCAGTGCCGAGGCCCGCGACTCCGACATCGAGAAGGGCGCCGACCGCCCGCTCGACGCCCTGGTCGACGACGTACGCGCCAGCGCCTCCCGGCTGGAGAGCGCCTTCGCGGCCCTGGGGGACGACGACTGGAACCGCACCGTCACCCTGCGCAACGGTGTGACGGATCTCGCCTCCTCCGTCCCGTTCCGCCGCTGGATCGAGGTCGAGCTGCACCATGTGGACCTCGGCATCGGCTACACCCTGGAGGACCTGCCCGGCACCTTCGTCGACCGCGAGCTGACCAATATGGCCAGCCGATTCTCGGGGCACCCTGATGTGGCCGCCGCCATCGAGCTGCGGGCCGAGGACGGCCGCACGTGGCGTACCGGCGCGGCGGAGGCCGGGCCGGACGGCCCCTTCGTGGTGGCCGGCAGCCCTGTCGCCCTCGTCGGCTGGCTGACCGGCCGCACGAACGGGAGCGGCCTCTCGGCGCGGGGCCCTCTTCCGGCGCTTCCTGCGCTGTAGAGAGCGCCTATCA
>NZ_JAGPXJ010000165.1:0-7726 GCF_018070605.1 Streptomyces sp. B15 | reverse complement strand
TCGCCGTGGTCGTCCTCCTCATCGCCGCCATAGCCTTCGCCAACCGCGGCGGCAGCGACGGCGACGGCGGCGGTGAAAGCGGCAACGCCGCCTCCGACGGGAAGGGCGGCACCGCCCCCCGGGCCCAACCCACCGCCCCCTCCGGTGAAAAACCTGTGAAGAACTCCCCCGACGCCCTCGCCTCCGGCTTCCCCCACAGCGAGCAGGGGGCACAGAGCGCCGCGGCGAACTACGCTGTCGCGTTGGTGTCCGCTGACATCGTGAAGCCGAAACAGCGCAACGAGATCATCGAGCAACTCTTCGCCCCGGGCCAGGTTGAAGATACTCAGCGAAACATGGACAAAGCCTATTCGCCGAAGTTGCTGGCCAAGATGGGGCTGAATGAGGACGGGACCGCGGAAGAGGGGTCCAAGTACGTGTCTCGGACGGCTCCCGTCGGGACGACCGTCCGCAAGTACAAGGAGGATTCGGCGCAGCTCGACGTGTGGTGCACGGGGGTCTTCGGCAACGCAGGGAAGAAGTCCACGAATCCGGTCACGAGCGACTGGTTCACCCTCACATTCGAGCTCAAGTGGGCAGACGGCGACTGGAAGATTCGGAAGTTTTCACAGAAGGAAGGCCCCGCTCCGGTGAATGGCGACAACACAGCCTCGAGCGCGGACGAGATCGCCGCCGCTGTGGACAAGTTCGGAGGCTTCACCTATGCCCGCTGACCGACTTCGCCGTCTCTTCACCGTAGGTGCAGGCGTAGCAGGCCTTCAGGCCACCGCCCTGCTTGTCGCCGGCCGTGCAGCAGCAGAACCGAAGGACGAGTGCGACTACACCTTCGGGGCCTCCCGCAAGTTCTGCGACTCGGGAGAGGGAAGCGGCTCGGAGTCCCCGAGCGTCGCCAACGATCCTACCGACCCCCTCTCCTCCCTCGCGAAGGGTTGTGCCGAGGCGGCGAGTTGGACGGTGGAGAAGTTGGCGAAGCTCGTGGATTCGACGACGAAGGTCGACTTCACGAACACGGAGTTCCTGCGGCAGTACGCCGTGGTGTTCGCCGCGTCGACGATTCTGACGCTCACCCTGTGGCTGCTGGCGGTGGCGAAGCGGGCGGTGCGCGGGGTGCCGTTCACGGAGGCCATCACCGAGGCGATCGGGTTCCTCTGGCTGACGGTGCTGGCCTCGGCCTTCACGCCGCTGATCCTCTACACGGTGGTGTCGGCGACCGACGGGGTCACGGAGGTCATCGCGTCGGGGACGTCGGAGAAGACGGACGCGTTCTTCGGCACGTTCTCCAAGGCCCTGGAGAAGGGCGACGACATCGGTGGCGGCCCGATCATGCTGATCGTCGTCTCGCTGGTGTCGATCATCGCGGCGGGCGTGCTGTATCTCGAACTGGTGGTGCGGGCGGCGCTGCTGTACGTCGGCGCGCTCCTGGGCACCGCCGTCTACGCGGGCCTGGTCGACAAGAATCTGTGGGGACATGTCCGCCGCTGGGCGGGCATCATGATCGCTGTGATCCTTGTGAAGCCCGTGATCGTGATAGTGCTCGGTCTCGCGGGCGCGCTCGCCGGTGGGGACGGGCCGGACTCGGTCTCGGCAATCGTGTCGGGGCTGGCCATCATTCTGCTGGCGATCTTCGCCAGCGCGATGATCTACCGCTTCGTCCCCGGCTTCGGCGACGACATCGCCGCGCATCGCAACGCGGTGCGCTCCTCCTCCCGGTCCGCCGCCGCGGTGGTGGCCTCGCCGGCCGCGCTCGTCCGGCAGGGCATCAACACCCACGGTGGCAGGGGCGGCGGCCAGAGCGCTCCGGCCGCCAGCGCGTCGTCGTCCGGCGGAGGCGGCGGCAAGTCCTCCGGTTCGGCCGTGTCCGGCGGGGTCTCCGCCCACAGTTCCCGCGGAGGCGGCGGCGGTGGCGGCGAGGAACCGGCCCCCCGGCAGCCGGCCCCGGCCGCGCCGGCCGCCACGACCCCCCACTCGGCCCGCCCGCCCCGACAGGGCTCCTCGGGCACAGGCGGGTCCCAGCCGGGCCGGCCCCGCGGTTCAGGAGGTGACCGCGGATGACGACGTCGTCCCACTCGGCAGGGTCCTCGCTGGGTTCGCCGCGCCGTACGTACATGATCGGCAGGGCCCGGCCCAACGCCATCGTCGGGAAGAACCGGGAGACGGGCGAGATCGCCCTGATCGTCGTCGGTGCCTTCTTCGGCATGATGAGCGGTCTGCTCATCCCCGTTCTGTCGTTCCGTATCCCCGCCCTGATCGGCTTCCCGGCGCTCGCGCTGGCGGCTGTCTATGTGCCGTACAAGGGCCGTACGTTCTACAGGTGGTTCGAGATCAACCGCTCCTACAAGCGGCTGCTGCGCCGCGGTACGAGGTATCGTTCGGACGCCGTCGAGGCGGGCACCATGCTCGACGGCCGTGAGATGGAGATCGGCCCGCCGCCCGGCGTGGGCCGGATCAACTGGCTGTCGGCACCGTTCGGGCCCGACGAGATCGCCGTGCTGCTGCACGCCGACCGCCGCACCGTGACCGCCGCCATCGAGATCGAGGGCCCGGGCGTCGGCCTGCGCGACAGCGAGGACCAGGAGGCCCTGGTCGAACGGTTCGGCACGCTGCTGAAGCATGTGGCCAACGGCGACGGCTATGTGACGCGGCTGCAGGTGCTGGCCCGTACGCTGCCCGCCGACCCGGACGCGCACGCCAAGGACGTCGCCCAGCGCGGCAACGAGCGGGCCGCCGGGTGGCTGCGCTCCTCCTACGAGCAGCTCCTGTCGATGGTCTCCACCTCCAGCGAGCAGCACCGCGCCTACCTCGTCGCCTGTATGCCCTACGGCCGCGAGCTGGCCACCGAGGGCGCCACCATCGCCAAGGCGGCCCGCCGTACGGCAGGCCGCAAGCTGACCAAGGACGAGGGGCTGGCCATAGTGATGGCCCGCGAGCTGACGGACATCTGCGCCCGGCTCACCGAGGCGGACATCCGGGTGCGGCAGCCGCTCGGCCAGGCCCGGCTGGCGTCGCTGATCCACTCGATGTACGACCCCGACCACCCCATCGACCACATACAGGCGATGTCCAAGCGCAACGCCTGGCCGGCCGAGCTGGACGCGGTCGAGCCGACGTATCTGCAGGCCAAGACCCGCGAGTCGGTCACCCGCGAGCCGTGGTGCCACGCCACGGCGTGGGTGAAGGAGTGGCCGATGACCCCGGTCGGCGTCAACTTCCTGGCCCCGCTGCTGGTGCACACCCCGGATGTGATCCGCACCGTCGCCGTGGTGATGGACCTGGAGCCGACCGAGCTGGCCATCGAGCGGATGCTCACGGAGAAGACGAACGACGATGCGGAGGCCAGCCGTTCGGCGAAGATGAACCGCACCGTCGACCCCCGCGACATCGCCGCGAGCGGTCGCGTCGACCAGCGCGGCGAGGACCTGGCTTCGGGCGCGGCGGGCGTCAACCTCGTCGGCTACATCACCGTCTCGTCCCGGTCACCGGACGCGCTCGCCCGGGACAAGCGCACGATCCGCGCCTCGGCGGGCAAGAGCTATCTGAAGCTGGAGTGGTGCGACAGGGAGCATCACCGCGCCTTCGTCAACACCCTCCCCTTCGCCACCGGCATCCGGCGCTGAGGAGACCCCCATGCCCCCCATCAGTTCCGTCGCCGTACCGCAGCTCCACCCCCGCACCGCCGCTCCAGGCCGGAGGTAGCCAGCATGGCCGCGCTCGATCCCCTGTCCGCCATCACCGAAGCATTCACCGGCTTCCTGTTCGGCAAGACGGAGACGACCCGCCTGCCCGTCCGTACGTCCACGGGCCAGGCGCAGGCCGTCTATCTGCCGACGGCCGCGCCGGGGCTGGGCGACTCCGGCGTCATCATCGGCCGCGAGGTCTACAGCGGGAAGGGCTACATCTACGACCCCTTCCAGCTGTACGGACAGCAGTTGCCGGCCCCGCACTGGCTGGTGCTGGGCGAGTCCGGCAACGGCAAGTCCGCGCTGGAGAAGACGTATGTGCTGCGCCAGCTGCGCTTCCGGGACCGGCAGGTGGTGGTCCTGGACGCGCAGGGTGAGGACGGCGTCGGCGAATGGAACCTGATCGCCGAGGAGATGGGCATAACCCCGATCCGCCTCGACCCCACCGCCGCGCTCGACCAGGGCATCCGCCTCAACCCGCTGGACCCGGCCATCACCACGACCGGTCAGTTGGCGCTGCTGCGCACCATCATCGAGGTCGCCCTGGGCCACGGCCTCGACGAGCGGTCCGGATTCGCCCTCAAGGTCGCGCACTCCTACGTCAACTCCACCATCACCGACCGCCAGCCGCGACTCACCGACATCGTCGAGCAGCTGCGCCACCCCAAGCCGGAGTCGGCCGAGGCGATGAACGTCGCCCTGGACGACGTACGCGACTGGGGCCTGGACGTCGCCCTCGTCCTCGACCGGCTGGTCGACGGTGACCTGCGCGGCATGTTCGACGGCCCGACGACGGTCGGCATCGACCTGGACGCGCCACTGATCGTCTTCGACCTCTCCCACATCGACCGCAACTCCATCGCCATGCCGATCCTGATGGCGATCGTCGGAGTCTGGCTCGAACACACCTGGATCCGCCCCGACCGGCGCAAGCGGATCTTCCTGGTCGAAGAGGCGTGGCACATCATCAACAGCCCCTTCGTGGCGCAGCTCTTCCAGCGGCTGCTGAAGTTCGGCCGCCGACTCGGTCTCTCCTTCGTCGCCGTCGTCCACCACCTCTCCGACGTGGTCGACGGAGCGGCTGCACGCGAGGCCGCAGCGATCTTGAAGATGGCCTCCACCCGGACGATCTACGCCCAGAAAGCGGACGAGGCCCGCGCCACCGGCAAGGTCCTGGGCCTGCCGCGCTGGGCGGTGGAGATCATCCCGACCCTGTCGCCCGGTATCGCCGTATGGGACGTCAACGGCAATGTGCAGGTCGTCAAACACCTGGTCACCGAGGCCGAACGCCCGCTCGTCTTCACCGACCGCGCCATGACCGAGAGCGCCGCCGAAGCCGAGGCGGAAGCCGCCTCCTTCGAGGCCGCGCTGGAAGCGGACCTGGAGGCCGAGACCGAGGCGCGCGCCATGGCGATGGAACGCGCCCCGTCCGGACCGGCGACGCCCGGCTCCGGCGTCGCCTGACAGGACAGCGCACGACCACCCCACTCGGTGAAGCCGCCGAGGGGATCTTGCCGCCACCGACCGGCCCCGCTTGAATACCGGTACCGATGCCATACGACGACCGCGAGCGTCACCACCGCCCGGGCAACCACCCGGACCATGACCACGAACCCCACCGGATGCGCCGCGCATCCGGTGGGGGCGGCACCGGCATCCCCGACGGCCTCCTGGTAGGCGTCCTCGCCTTCCTGCTGGGCCTGACCGTCTTCGTGTGGACGGCGACGGGACTTGCGGGCCTCCTTTCGCACGGAGCCTGGCCCGACGACGTCACCTTCGGCAGGACTCCGCTCGCCGTACGGGAGCTGATCACCGAGCCGCACGACATCCCCGGCGCCTGGCCGTCGACCCCGCGCGGACAGCTCTCCGGCTACGGCCTGTTCTGGGGAGTCTTCATCAGCCAACTGATGGTGCTGATGGTGCTCACGATCTTCGTCATGGGCACCGTCGCCCGCGCCCGGGCCGTACGAAAGTCGCGGCGCATGCTGCGCGACCGGCCCGGTCAGGAGTCGGAGAGCCCACGCGAGGGCGGCCGCCCCGGACCCGCGGAGCACCGGGGCGACCGGGGCAACAAGCGCAACCAGGGCGACCAGGGCGACCAAGGTGCGGCAGCCAACGGGGAGCCCAGGAATCCTCCACCGCCCTCGTCAGCGGCGGACCCCACGTCGACGTCAGCATCGGCGTCGGCACCGGCATCCACCCCAACACCGGGGCCGGCATCACCGCCCTTCCCGCCGCCGGCTCAGTCACCCTCCGCCGAAGCACCTCTCGCCCCACCCCAAGAGCAGGGGCCGCCCATCCGGCAGGCCCCTCCCAGCGGCCCGCCCAGCCCGCTCGCTCCCACCCTGCTGGGCACGGCAGGCGCCGGAGCCGCCTCCGGCACGAGTGGCGGCCCAGCAGCCCGCGGAGCGGGCGCCGAGGACCCGGTGACGCAGATCCTGGAGGCCCCGGGCGCCGCGCTCGTCAGCTCGACCACGCCGGACCTGTGGACCGCCACCAAGACGGCCCGCGCCAAGCTCGGCCCCGTCCACCTCTTCGACCCGACGCACGCCTGCGACACCCCCGACCGCCTCCGCTGGTCCCCCCACCACGGCTGCGCCGACCGCGCCACGGCGGCGTCCCGCGCGACGTCCCTCCTGGCGCCCCTGCGTTCCCCGCGCCCCATCGACGCGACGATCCACACCACGGCGGAAACCGTCCTCCGCTGCTGGCTGCACGCCGCCGCACTGGAGAAGCGCCCCTTCCGCGAGGTGCACCGCTGGGCACTCGCCACGGGCCAGACTGCCGACGCCGTACGTATCCTGCGCACCCACCCCAAGGCCACCTCCGGCGCCGCCGGTGAGCTGGAGTCCGCGCTCGCGGGTCACCCGCAACTGCGTGCCGACGCGGTCGCCCTGATCCGCCGCGCCCTGGCACCGCTGGGCCGGCTCCACGTACGCAACGCATGCTCGGCCGAACGAGCCGATCGCCTTGCGTTGGAATCCTTCATCGCCGAAGCGGGCACGCTGTATGTAGTGGGCGAGGACCCGGAGGTACTGCCGCTCCTCAACGCGCTCACCCAGAGCGTGGTCGAGCACGGCCGCCGCATGGCCGCACGGTCATCTGACGGTCGGCTCGACCCACCACTGACATCGGTCCTCCATCTGCCGGCAAAACCGTAGACAGCCGCAGCGCAGCTGCTCCGCTCTACCCGCCTACCGCGCGATCCGGTACCGCAGATGTGTGATGCCGTCCGGTGTCGCGACGACCTCCCTACGGTCGAGCTCCAGCGGCTCCCCGCCCAGGTGCTCGAACAGGCGCTTACCGCCGCCCAACAGCACCGGCACGAGGTGGATCAGCAGCTCGTCCAGCAGCCCGGCCCGGATCGCCTGCTGGGGCACGTCGGCACCCATGACACTGACCTTCTTGCCGCCGGCAGCGGCTCGGGCCCGCGCGATCGCGCTCTCCACACCGTCGGTGACGAAGGTGAAGGGTGCGTCCGGACCGGCCAGTTCGTCGGGAACGTCGTGGGAGACCACGAAATACGGCATCGGAAAAGGCGGCCGACCACCCCACCGCCCCGCCAGCTCGAACGTCCGGCGCCCGACGACGCACGCCCCGGCACGGTCGAAGTAATCGTCGACGACCTCGCGGCTGGCCTCCACCATGCTCAGGCCGTGCCCGTGCCGACTCGCTGCCTCCCCGTTGAACAACCAGCGATGCAACAGCTCAACGTCGTCCTCCGGACCGGCAACATAACCGTCGAGCGACATCGACAGCGCCAGGAACACGTCTCCCATCGGCTTCTTCCTCTTCGTCTTCTCCGCGCACTCCGGCAGGGGGAGTCAGCACGGAAGGCCGCACGCAGTCGTGCATGCACGGCTGCAGGCACGACTGTAGATGTCGTACGGGCACGTCCTCTGGATTGCAGAGGAAGAAAGAGAAGGTTTTTGGGCATGAAAAAAGGGCCTTGCCGGCGTCGGCCGGCAAGGCCCTTTCCTTCACGAAGAGTTCGGCGGCGTCCTACTCTCCCACACACTCCCGCATGCAGTACCATCGGCGCTGAAAGG
>NZ_JAGPXJ010000164.1:0-7895 GCF_018070605.1 Streptomyces sp. B15 | reverse complement strand
CACCTACCACTTCGGCAGCGTCCAGGAGATCCTCTCCGAGGCGATGGTGCTGCAGATCGAGCGGTACTACGCGGCCCTCAGCGAGACCGCCGACCGGGCGACCAGTGCGGCCGAGGCGCTGCGCCTCCTCGTCGACGCGCTGTTCACCGAGGACACCGACCGGCACTGGCGGATGTGGTTCGAATACTGGAACGCGGGCGAGCACCACCTCGATCCGGCGTTCGCCGGTGGCCAGGACCGGCGCTACGAGAGCTGGCACCGGCAGATCCGCGCGCTGGCTGAACGCGGCGCCGCCGACGGCGAGTTCACCTGCGTCGACCTGGACGGCTTCACCACCCGCTTCGCAGCCCTCGCCGACGGGCTGGCCCTGCAGCGGCTCCGCCAGGCCCCGCCGCTGACCACTCAGGACGCCCGCCGCCATCTGCACCGCTTCATCGGGACAGAACTGGGCCCGGGTCCCCACAGCGCGGGCCCCGGCCACACCGAGTGACAGCGAGGACTTCCTTGTCCGGTCCGGGCGTTGAGCTGCCCCTGAACTGCTGAGCGCGGCTGCCCTCCCCTCCGACGCGGGCCAGGCGCTGGGCTGCGGCACCGTGGTGGTCCCGCACACCACCACCGGCCGCACAGTCGGTGCCCCCGGCCCACCGGCTCGCCGTCAGGCCGGTGGTGCGCCGTTCTCGTCGGCGTCGGCACCGGCCTGCTGACCGGGCTGCACCACCTCGCCCGGGATGCCGGTCGGGGCCGTATCGGCACGGTCAAGAAGCTGATAGGCCCCGTTCGTCGCCGTCCACCAGGTGCTGCCGCAGCTGTGGCCCAGGGTGCACCGGGTCAGCAGTCCGAAGCCGGACATCCCGGCGGGCGTCGGTCTGACCGCCACTCGGGAGTCCTCACCTCCTCGGGTGAGCGGCTGCCCCAGCCGTGGTGCGGCAGCAGCGCGGAGTGCCGTACCGCCGCCGGGCCGGTCGACGGCTCAGCAGCGGTACGGCACACGCGAGGAGCGGCTGATCCGGCCCGGCTCGGACCGCCCGCAACGCCGCCGCGGACATGCGGTTTCGTTATGACCGGCCTTCACCGGCGTCCGCGAACTTTGCCGCTTTCGAGCTCCGCGAACATCACGTAGATCATGTGAAGATTCCGAGTGGGGCAACTATGCGATCCCCGCCCAAAGGGATTCTTATCCGGAGCTAGGGCACGGCAATTGGTGTGCAGCATGGCCTGACTGCCCGTCATCGAGTCGCCAGGTGAAGCATGAAACTGTTCAAACGTGGCATGTCACCCAACTCACAGACCCGCCCTGCCGCACACGGTCACCTCCATGCCGACGCAGGTGTGGCGTATGCGGGTGCGGTGCATCCGGCCCCGGCGGCCCCGGCCCTGCAGGAGCTCACCGGGGAATGGATCATCGACCCCGCCCACAGCCGGATCGGTTTCTCGGTACGCCACGCCATGGTGACGACGGTGCGCGGGTCCTTCACCGAGTACCGGAGTCGCCTCTTCTTCGACGGCTACGATCCGTCCCGCTGCCGGGCCGAGGTCGTCATTTCCACAGCCAGCGTCGATACGGGAGTGGAGCAGCGCGACGCACATCTGGTAGGCCGCGATTTCTTCGCCTCGGCCGATTACCCCGACATGCGGTTCGTCAGCACCGACGTGCAGTTCGTCGGTGACGATGTGTACCGCATGGCAGGAAACCTCACCATCAAGGACGTGACCAGACCCGTCGTGCTGGAGATGACCTATATAGGTCACGTGATGGACCCCTTCGGCTACCAGCGTGTCGGCTTCGACGGCACGACCACCATCGATCGCTCCGACTGGGGCCTCACGTACAACAGCAGACTGGCCGAGGGCGGCTCGATGGTCAGCGAAAAAGTGCGCCTGCAGTTCGACATAGCCGCCATCCGGAACGCCCCTGCCGGCTAAGGGGCGAGCGTCTTGCACAGGTCCTCGTACAGGCCCTCCAGTGCCAGTAGTTCGCGCTGGGTCTCTCCGCCGCTCTCCGTGATCCGGACGGCCATGTAGCCACGTGAGACGAGCCACTTGTTGTGTGCGGGCCGGTCGTCGGTGTGCAGGCCGACGCCCCAGTCACCGCCGCTGAGGACGCGGGTGGTGGTGCCGGGGTCGGGGTAGGAGAGGCTGCCGGTACCGGACAGATCACGGCGGATGGTCTTCCCCGTGTCCTTGTTCGTCACCTCCATGATCAGCGGGCCGCTGATGATGGCGTAGACGGGGTCGCCGGCACTGTTCTTCCAGGTCTTCTGCACCATGTCGACGACGGGGAACTCCGCGTGTGTCGGGAACGGGCACACCTCGCCCCGCGGGTAGTTCACTTCGGGTTGCTTCGGGCGGGTGACGAACGGCCCCTGCCAGTCGTCCGAGTGGGGCACCGGCTTGCCCGCCGCGGCTGCCGCCCCGCTGGAGGGCTGGGCCGACGAACGGAGGGGGCGTGCGGTGGTCGGTGCGTCCCTCCCGGCCGCGGCGCCTGCCTGGCCGGGGGATGCCTGGGCACCGGCTGACGCGCACAGCAGGGCCGTGAGCGTGCAGACAGCCACGGCTACGGCCCTTCCCCGTCTGCCGCCCGCGGCTTCGGCTCCGTGCCCCGGCGTCCCACCGGGGGTTGCTCTACTCGAAGTTCTGGTCGCCCGCATCCGTGTGCTCCTCCCCCTCGCCGGTTCCGGCTGCTCGACTGCGTCCATGGTGTGCGGCGTTTTCCCTGGCCGGTAGATGATTCGGCCCTGCCCGAAGCGATGGGACAGCTCATCGACTTCCGGCCCGCTGCCGCACCGTCTTCCTCGTACGTCGCGTGACGGACGGGCCCGCTCCGGGAAAAGATGGGGTCGGCAGCCATGTGGCGGCCAGCGACCGAAGGGGCCGGGTATGCGTATTCACTTCGCCGCCTTGGATCTGGCCCGTGTCCGGGTGGCCGAGGCGCCCAGCCCGCTGGCCACGACGACGTTCAGCGCCTTCCGTCTCCGGTACGGCCGCAGCAGCAGTCCGGCGCTCGACTTGTGGCGCCGCACCACGAATGCCGTCCGGCGCACGGCGGGGGAAGCGGCCGTGTCGGAGGAGGGCGGGCCACCGCTGGGTGGGCTCGTCGCCACCGCGCCGTCGCATCCTGTTCCCCGGCTGCTCCGTCCCCACCAGGCACTTCCCACCCTCGATGAGGAGATCGAGCGGTTGCTGTCCACGCCACGGTCCGAGTTGCGCGCGGACCTGGGGTACGTCGCCGCGCACCGCCCGCTGCCGCGGTGGGTTCGCGCGCTCGCCGAGGGAGACCCGGCGGCGCTGCGCCGGCTCGCCGAGGCGGTACGGGCCCACTACAGGGCGGCCGTGGGTCCGTATTGGCGGGGGCTGCACGCTGCGCTGTGCGCGGAACAGGCCGAGCGCGTCCGCCAGTGGCAGGAGGGCGGTGTCGAGCGTGTTCTGTCCACCATGCATCCGCGGATGCACTGGCGTCCCCCGGCCCTGGAGCTGCCCGACGTGGACGGCCCGGACTACCACCTGGGCGGCCGGGGTCTGCTGCTCGCCCCCGCGGCCTTCACCAGCTACATACCCTGCGATCCGGACGATGTGCAGCCCACCCTGCACTACGAGGTGGTCGCCCACCCGGGTCCCGGGGTGACGGACCGTTCGTACGGAACGCTGGTGGCGTTGCTCGGGCACAGCCGTGCGGCGGTTCTGGAGGTCGTCGCGGAGGGCGTCTCGACGGGCCGGCTGGCCCGGCGTACGGGGCTGTCGCCTGCTTCGGCCAGCGAGCACGCCACAGTGCTGCGCCGGGCCGGGCTCGTCACGACCCGCCGCTGGGGTCGCACCGCGCACCACACCCTCACTCCTCTGGGCGCCCAGCTGCTGCTGTCCTCACCGCGGGGCGCTGTCGGGGAGCCGTGCAGGACGCTGTCCCCATAGCACCTCCGTTCGGCCCCTCTGTCGGCGTCGCGGTGCCGGCAGAGGGGCCCACCGGCGGACGGCTGCGCGGGCTCACTTCCCCACGCCCTCCGCCAGGCCCCGGATGAAGTGCCGCTGGCCCAGCAGGAAGACGATGATCATGGGGAGCGCGGCGATGGTCAGTCCGGCGAAGAGGATGGGCCAGTCGGAGTTGAGCCTGCCCGCCATGTCCGCGAGGCCGACCGGCAGCGTCTTCAGCCGGTCATCCGTGACGAAGACCAGTGCGAAGGCGTACTCGTTCCAGCAGAAGAGCGTCTGGAGCATGGCGGCGGACACCAGGATCGGCCGGGACATGGGGACGACCACCTGCCAGAAGGTCTGCCATCGGCTCGCCCCGTCCAGGTGGGCCGCTTCCTCCACCTCGGAGGGAAGGGTCAGCAGATAGGCACGGATGAGGAAGGTCGTGAACGGCACCTTGAACGCCGTGTAGAGGACGATGAGCGCCCAGTAGGTGTCGTAGATGTGCAACGCCTGCAGGAGTTGCGCCAGTGGCACCAGTGCGACCGTCGGCGAGAGCATCATCCCGCCGAGCACCAGCAGCAGTGCCGGGCGGGCCAGGGGGATGTCGAGGCGGGTCAGCCCGTATGCGGCCCAGGCGCTGATGAGGACCACCGCCAGCACGCTCGCGCTGGTCACCAGTGCGCTGTTGAGCAGATAGCGCAGGGTGCCCTGGTTCCAGGCGTCCGCGTAGTTGTCCCAGCGGGGGTGGGCGGGCAGCGACCAGGGCGCGGTGAACAGTTCGCCATTGCTCTTCAGCCCGGACAGTGCCATCCAGCACAGGGGGTAGAGCACCGCGACGGCCAGGGCGGCGAGGCCGCAGTAGGCGAGAACTCTCGGCAGCACGCCGGTCCGTCCGCGGACGGCGGCGCCACCCGTCCGCCAGGGGTCCCTCGCCGGTGGCAGCGCCCGCGCCGCGGAGGCGCGGCCTTTCGGGTCCATGGTGAGGGTCATGCCTCCACCGCCTTTCGCCGTGAGTAGTACAGCTGTGCCGCACCGGCGGCGAAGGTCAGTACGAACATCACCGTGCCGATCGCCGCCGCATAGCCCATGTCGTCGCCGGTGAAGGCGCTGGCGTAGAGCCACGTCCCCAGCACCTGGCTGGAGTTGGAGGGGCCGCCGCCGGTCATCACCATCACCTCGTTGAAGACCAGGAAGGCCCCGGAGACGGTGAGGATCACCAGCAGGGTGGTCATCTGCCGCACCATGGGAACGGTGACCGTGAAGAACGTACGGACGCGGCCCGCGCCGTCGACGTACGCCGCCTCGTACAGCTCGCGCGGTATCCGCTGCACGGCGACGGTGAGCAGCATCGTGGTGTAGCCGAAGGACTGCCACTGGCTCATCCCGATGACGCCCCAGACGGCGGTGCCGGGCTGCCCGAGCCAGTCGCGCTGCCAGCTGTCCAGGCCCACGCCGCCCAGCAGGCTGTTCACCAGTCCGGCGTCCCGCTGGTAGAGGAACTGGAAGAGGAGGCCGGCGACCGTCATCGAGACGGCGGCCGGCACCACGTAGAGGGTGCGCAGCAGTCCGCCGAGCCGCCTGCCGACCAGCTCCTCCAGGAGCGCGGCGAGCACCAGCGCGGCACCCACCTGGACGGTGACCGAGGTGACGGCGAACAGGAGGTTGTTGACCAGTGCCTTCCAGAAGACCGGGTCGGAGAACGCCTGCCGGTAGTTGTCCAGGCCGACGTACCGGGTGCCCGGCTGGAACACGCTGAACTTGAGCAGGCTGAGGCGGACGTTCTCCACGACGGGGTAGTAGACGAAGACGGTGATGAGCGCGAGGGCGGGGGCCGCCCAGAGCGCGTGCCGGATACGGCGGGCGGTGCGGGACCCGGCCGTCGGAACACCGTGGAGTGTGGTCATCTCGTCCCTCCCTGGTCCGGGTGGCGGTCTCGGCGAAGCCCCGGCGTGGCGGCCTCGTGATGGGAGGACTCGCCGCGGGACGAGAAGCGGAACGCCTGGTCGGCCGCCTTCCGGACGCGGCGCACGGCCTCCTGGGGGCTCGTCCGGCCACCGAGCACGGAATCGGCGGCGGCGAGCGTGGGATTGACGACCTTGTTGTCGGTGCGGGTGTCGAGCCACACCGACATCCGGCGCGAGTCGATCAGCCGCTGGGCGGCGCCGAGCCCCTTCACCCGGCCGGCCCGGGAGGTGTCCTGCACGGCGCTGAGCCAGCCCAGTTCCCGCACCATCTCCCGGGCTTGCGGGCGCGCGGTCAGGAACTTCAGGAAGTCGACGGCGAGAGCCTTGTCCGGTGAGTTGTTGGACACCAGCAGTCCGTCCGTACCGCCGGCGAGGGCGCGGGGGTCGCCCTGCCCTTCCGGGGCGGGCGGCATGGGGAAGAAGCCCCAGTCCCGCTCGAAGGAGGCGGGGGCTCCGCCCTTCTCGGTGAGGAAGGGGAACTCGACCGTCTCCAGATACTGCATGGCCGCCTTCCCGTACACCAGCTTGGTCTGCGCGTTCTCGTGGCTGGCGCCGGAACCGCCGGGGGCGAAGCACCGTTCCTTCAGTCGGCGCAGGTCGGTGAAGGCGCGTACATAGCCGGGGTGCCTGAAGCCTCCGCCCTTCCGCACCGCGTAGTCCTTCGCGAGGGTGTCCGGCGGCACGTGCATCGCGTTCAGCTGGGTGAGCAGATGGCCGACGGGCCAGCCGTACTGATTGCCGAAGGTGATGGGGGTCCAGCCGGCCTTCCTGATGCGGTCGCAGGCCGAGAGCAGCTGCGCGAAGGTGCGCGGCTCGCCCTTCACTCCCGCCTTTCGGAAGATGCGCCTGTTGTACGCGAAGACCTTGGCGTCGAGGGTCACCGGCACTCCGTAGTTCCGCCCGTCGTAGCGGTAGGCGTGCAGCGCGTCCGGTACGAAGGAGCGGCCCCAGGCCGTGTCACTCAGCTGGCTTGTGAGGTCGGCGGCGAGCCTGCCGTCGGCGAACCTCTCGGCGTACTGCCCCGGCCAGGCGAAGTAGATGTCCGGCAGATCGCGGGAGGCGGCCAGGGCCGCGATGCGGTCCTTGTAGGGCTGGTCCCCGACGGCTTGGAGTTCGATGGTGACACCGGGGTTGCGCCGTTCGTACTCCTCGGCCATCCGCTCGAAGTACGGCGCGTACTGCGGGTCGGCCCATTTTTCCAGCACGGTGAGGTGCCCTCGGGGACGGCCGTCCAGGGTGAAGTCGTTCGGAGTGGTGCGTACGGGCGCCTGCCCGCAGCCGCTCAGCGCGAGGACCGCGCTGAAGGCCGTGGCGAGCAGCGCCGGGGTTCGCAGGAAGCGCAGCACGGATCACCTCGCGGGTGCGGTGTGCGGGTCCGAGAAGACCCGGGGATGTCCGAAGGCACCCTCATGGGTGCAGACTTCAGCGGCGTACGCGGCGGCCTGCGCCGCAGCGCTCGGCACCGGGGCACCGTCCAGCAGCGCCACCAGCAGCCGTGCCACGAAGGAGTCGCCGGCACCGAGCGTGTCCACCACCTCGACGGGCATCACGGGCTGCAGGTGCGGCACCCCGTCCCGCGAGACCAGCGCGCCCCGGCTGCCTCGGGTCACGACCACCGTCCCGGGCCCGGCCCGGTGCGCGGCCTCCGCGAGCGCGGCAGCCTCGCGTTCCCCGGCCCCGGGCCGCGAGAAGACGGCGTACCGGACATATGGCAGGAGTGGCTCGGCATACGACCAGGAACGGTTGGAGAAGTCGTAGCTGACCGGGCAGGCACGGGCCAGGAACGGCACCGCGTGTTCGAGCCTGCTGCAATCCCCGGTGTGCGCGAGATCGAAGCCGGCCAGCCAGTTCAGGTCGGCGTCGTCCGGTGTGAAACGGGAGACGCCTTCGTCGGTGGCGGTGAAGTGCCGGTCGCCGTCCGCGTCGAGGCGCACGGTGGCGTAGGCGTTGGGGCCGTCGGCGGTACGAACCCGGTCCGTACCGACCCCCTCGGCGTCAAGCGCGGCCCGGATGTGCCCTCCGGCC
>NZ_JAGPXJ010000163.1:0-8014 GCF_018070605.1 Streptomyces sp. B15 | reverse complement strand
GTCCGTTGCTGACCGGCAGGAACGGCCGCAGCCGTTCCCACTCGGCATCAGTCAGATCACCCCGCCCCATGTCCACATCAACGACCCGGACACGAAGTAGTCACATGATCGACCGGACAAGTCCTAGAAGGTGAGCACCGCGCGGGCCACACGTCCGTGGTGCGCGTCCTCAGCCGCTGCCTCGAACTCCTCGATCGGATAGGTGCGGGTGACCAGTTCGTCCAGCAGCAGGCGCCCCTGCCGGTACAGGTCCGCGTACAACGCGATGTCGTTGGGCGGGCGGGAGGAGCCGTATCGGCAGCCGAGGATGGACTTGTCCAGGAACAGCGCGGCGGGCAGGAAGACCGCCTCCGCGTCGGCCGGCGGCATCCCCAGCAGCACGGCCTGACCGCGCCGGTCGAGGAGGTCGACCGCCTGCCGTACCAGCGCTGTGCTGCCGACGCACTCGAAGGTGTGCGCAGCGCCGTCCGGCAGGATCTCTTTGACGGCGGCGACTGTTCCCCCCGCGCAGTCGGCCCGCGAGGCGTCCACGAAGTGGGTGGCGCCGAACTGCCGGGCCGCCGTCTCCTTGCCCGGGTCGGCATCCACGGCGACGATCGGGGCCGCACCCGCGATCCGGGCGCCCTGCAGCACATTGAGTCCGACGCCGCCGACGCCGATCACCACCACGGACTCGCCCTGCCCGACCCCGGCCCGGTTGAGCACGGCGCCGACGCCGGTCAGCACGGCGCAGCCGATGAGCGCCGCGCTGGTGAGGGGGATGTCGTCGGGGACCGGGGTGGCCTGGACGGCCTTGACGAGCGTCCGTTCGGCGAAGGCCGAGTTGGCGGCGAAGTTGTACAGCGGCTTGCCGCCCCGGGTGAAGGGCTGCTCGGGTCTGCCGATGGTCCGTCGGCACATGGTGGGGCGCCCCCGCGCGCACTGGGGGCAGGCGCCGCAGTTCGCAATGGTGGACAGTGCCACATGGTCCCCGGGCGTCACATGCACCACGCCTGCTCCGACGGCTTCGACCACGCCGGCGCCCTCGTGCCCGAGAACGACGGGCCGCGGGAACGGGATCGTCCCGTCGATGACGGACAGATCGCTGTGGCACAGCCCCGCCGCCCGGATGCCGACGAGCACTTCGCCGGGACCGGGCGAGCGGATCTCCAGGTCGTCGACGACCTCGGCCCGCGCGCCCTGCAGAATCACCCCTCTCATACCGCTCCCGCTCCCCTCGCCTCACTCGTCACGACGGCCAGACGATCGACTGCAACTCGCTGTAGGCGTGCAGCCCGAACGAGCCGCCGTCGCGGCCGACTCCGGACTCCTTGAAGCCGCCGAACGGCGTCTCGGGGTGCCGTTGCACGGTGTTGATGCCGACGTTGCCGCTGCGCAGCCGCGCCGCCAGCCGCCAGGCGCGGCCCGTGTCACCGCTGAACACATAGTCGTAGAGGCCGTAGGGGGTGCTGTTGGCGAGGCGTACGGCCTCGTCCTCGTCCGCGAACCGCAGCACGACGACCACGGGCCCGAACAGCTCCTCGCGCGCCACGGTCATCTCCGGCGTCACGTCCGTGATCAGTGTCGGCGCGACGTAGAAACCGGTGGCGGGCCGCGTGGGCCGTACGCCACCCACCACTACCGTCGCGCCCTGCTTCCGAGCGCCGTCGATGTACGCCTCGACGCGGTCGCGCTGGGCGGCGGAGATCACCGGGCCG
The DNA here is from genome assembly GCF_018070605.1 of Streptomyces sp. B15. Classification (NCBI taxonomy): domain Bacteria; kingdom Bacillati; phylum Actinomycetota; class Actinomycetes; order Kitasatosporales; family Streptomycetaceae; genus Streptomyces; species Streptomyces sp. B15. The sequence goes on along the minus strand of NZ_JAGPXJ010000163.1, from coordinate 6,317 downwards.
ATCACGGTGCGCTCGTTGGTGGGATCGCCGAGTGTCAGTGCGGACGCGTACTGTGAAAGGGCAGTCACGAACTCGTCGTGGAGCGAGTCGTGTACGAGCACACGCGTCGGTGCCGTGCAGATCTGGCCGCTGTGGAAGGTCCAGGTCGAGGCGACCGAGCCCAGTGCTGCTTCGCGGACCCTGCCGACCGCGTCGTCCAGCACCAAAGCCGCACCCTTTCCACCCAGTTCCATGAGGGTGCGCTTCATTCCCCGTCCCGCGTTCCCGGCGATCTCCTTTCCCACGGAGGTGGAGCCAGTGAAACTGATCATGTCGACGTCCGGGTGTGCCACCAGGGCCTCACCCGGCGCGGAGCCCGAACCGGTGACCACGTTGTAGAGCCCGTCCGGCAGCCCCGCCTCCTTCAGCAGCGGGCCCAGCTCCAGGCAGCTGAGCGGATCCTGCGGCGCGGGCTTGCAGACCACGGCGTTGCCCATGGCCAGCGCGGGCGCGACCTTGCCCGCGAGGTTGACCACGGGGAAGTTGTAGGACGTGATGCAGCCGACCACGCCGACAGGGCGTCGAACGGCGGCGGCGCCGATCAGCCCGCCCGGGGCCAGGGCGCTGGGCCCCACGGGCTGTGGTGCCAGGGGCACGGTGTCCGGCTCCAGCGCGCCGCGCGCGTAGCGGCGGAAGCGGTCAGCAGCAGTGGGCAGTTGCATTCCGCGCGCGACCTTGAGGGTGGCACCGGTCTCGGCCTGCAGGAGCGGTACGAGTGCGGGGCCGCGCTCGGTCAGGAGCTCGGCGATCCGCTCCAGCACCCTGGAGCGCTCGCGCGGGTCCGTGGCGGCCCAGGGCTCCTGCGCGGCCTGTGCCGCGGCGACGGCGGCGGCCACGTCCGCGGCATCCGCCTCGGGGGCCTCACCGACCAGCAGTTCGGTGGCCGGGTCGATGACCGGGTAGTGACCGTGTGCCGGGCGGCGCCAGTCGCCGCCGATCCAGTTCCGGTAGGCCCTGGGCGGCTGGACGGGTTCGTGCTCCGCGTCCGCGTACGGTGTGCGCGTCGTGCTGGGTTCCGCCGTCACCTGCGTGCCTCTCTCGGCAGGCCCAGCACCTGCTGGGCGAGGATGCCGCGCTGGATCTCGTCCGAGCCGCCGTAGATGGTGTCGGCGCGGGTGAACAGGAACAGTCGCTGCAGGGCGTCGAGTTCGTAGGGCCGGTGCGGCGTCCAGTCGTACGGGCCGAGTGCGGCGCCGGCCCCGCGCACCTGCATCGCCAGTTCGCCGAGTCGTTGGTGCCAGCGCCCCCACAGCAGCTTGGCGACGCTGGGCGCCCCCGGAACGGCCCCTTCGCCGTTGCCGTTGCCGTTGCCGCCGAGGGTGCGCAGGGCGTGCCAGCGCATCGTCCGCAGCTCGGCCCATGCCCGCACGAGCCGGTCGCGGAGTACGGGGTCGCGCTCGATCGCACCGTCACGCACGGCGAGGCGCAGCACACGGTCGAGTTCGGCGGCGAAGCCGATCTGCTGGGTGAGGGTGGACACGCCGCGCTCCAGCGCCAGCAGGGAAGTGGCGACCCGCCAGCCGTCGCCCTCAGCGCCCACCCGGTGGCCGGCGTCGGCGCGTGCGCCGTCGAACAGGACCTCGTTGAACTCCTGCGTGCCCGACATCTGCCGGATGGGCCGGACCTCGACGCGGCCCGGCTGGTCCATCGGCACCAACAGGAAGGAGAGCCCCCGGTGGCCGCCCGTGCCCTTCTCGGTGCGCGCGAGGACGAAGCACCAGTCGGCGTCGTGGGCGAGTGACGTCCAGATCTTCCGGCCGGTGACGCGGTACCCCCCGGCGCCGTTGCCCGCCCCGGGGTCCCGGACGGCGGCGGTGCGTACGGCCGCCAGATCGGACCCGGCGTCCGGCTCGCTGTAGCCCTGGCACCACAGTTCCTCGCCGCGGGCGATGGCGGGCAGGAAGCGGTTGCGCTGCTCATCGGTGCCGTGGGAGAGGAGGGTGGGTGCGAGCAGGTTCTCGCCGATGTGGCCGACCCGGGCGGGGGCGCCCGCACGGGCGTACTCCTCCGCCCAGACGACCTGTTGGGTGAGGGTGGCGGCGCGGTTGCCGTAGCTGCCGCGGCTGCGCTCCCAGCCGACGCCGATCCAGCCCGCTTCGCCCAGTTCGCGCTCCCAGCGGCGGCGGACGTCGGTGGCCTGGTGCTCGCTGCCGGGCCCGCCCTGCCCGGCGACGGAGGCGAAGTCGCCGACGAGGTGGTCGTGCAGCCACTGGCGGGCCCGCGCCCCGAACTCCTCGTCCTCGCGGGTGAAGCCGAAGTCCACACGTCCTCCTCTCCGCTCCTCGGTCGGGCCGGGCCCGTCCCGAGGTCCTGGGTCTCGGCTCATGCGTTGGGGCGGTCCTTGCGGGCGGCGGCCGCGGCCATCTCCTTGAGCCGCTCCAGCAGGGGCATCGGGTCCTGGCCGACGGTGCCGGGCAGGTGGTCGGCGAGTTGCTGCGGTGTCCAGGAGCCGTCGGCGTAGGCGGCCCGCAGTTCCCGGGGCTGCGCCCACACGGCGACCTTGGGCCCCGCGACGGTGTAGACCTGTCCGGTGATCTCCCGCTGTCCGGCGTGGTCGCTCAGCAGATAGACGACGAGGGGGGCGACGTCCTCCGGTTCACCGATCTCCGTCAGCTCCGTGGGCACGTTGGCGGACATCCGGGTGCGGGCCACGGGCGCGACGGCGTTGGCGGTCACGCCGTACTTGTGCAGGCCGAGCGCCGCGCTGCGGACGAGGGAGATGATGCCGCCCTTGGCCGCCGCGTAGTTCGCCTGGGAGACGGAGCCCTGGTGGTTGCCGCTGGTGAAGCCGATGAGGGCACCGCGGCGCTGGGTGCGCATGACGGTGCTCGCGGCGCGGAAGACGGTGAAGGTTCCCTTGAGGTGGGTGGCCAGTACGGGGTCCCACTCCTCCTCGGTCATGTTGAACAGCATGCGTTCGCGCAGGATTCCGGCCGCGCAGACCGCTCCGTCGAGGCGGCCGTACCGGGCGAGGGCGGTGTCCACGACGCGCTGCCCGCCGGCCATGGTGGAGATGTCGTCGGCGGCCGCCACGGCGCGGCCGCCCGCCGCCGTGATCTCCTCCACCACGGCCTCGGCTATCTCGCTGCGCGGCTCGCCGCCGTCGACACTGACGCCGTAGTCGTTGACGACGACCGCGGCTCCCTCGTCCGCGCAGGCCAGCGCCACCGCGCGGCCGATACCGCGGCCGGCCCCGGTGACGGCGACGACCTTCCCGGCCAGGAAATTCCCCACGTCCGGCCCCCTCCCAACGAATCTGACGACCCGTTAGATTCTTGAGCAGGCACCGTCCGAACACAAGGCCCCGTGCGGCCCCCGCAGGCGGCGCCACTCCTACCGACCGTCCCAGGAGGACCGATGACCGTTCCCGCGCAGCACCCCGAGTTCGCACGGATCGCCGCGCGGGTGAACAACTGGGGCCGCTGGGGCGCGGAGGACGAGATCGGCACCCTCAACCTCGTGACGGACGCGGTGGTGCGGGAGGCGGCAGCCACCGTGACCACCGGGCGCCGCGTCCCGCTCGCCCTCCCGCTCCAGCAGGACGGGGTGCAGACCGGGATGATCCCCGGACGGGTGAACCCGCTGCACACGATGGTCGCGCTCAACTTGGAGATGTTCGGCCCCGGGACGGTCGCCACCAACGACGACGCCGTCACCATGGGCCTTCAGGCGGCCACCCACTGGGACGGCCTGGCCCACGTCTCACACGGGGGCCGGCTCTACAACGGCCGCCCCGCCGCCACGGTCACCGCGCACGGCGGCGCGGCGTTCAGCGGCATCGACAAGAGCCGCACAGTGGTCTCCCGCGGCGTCCTGCTGGATGTGGCGCGCGCCCGCGGCGAGGAGCGGCTGGCGGGCGACCACGCGGTGAGCCCCGAAGACCTCGACGCGGCCGAGGAGTTCGCGGGCACGCGGGTGCGGGCCGGAGACATCGTGCTCGTCCGCACCGGGCAGCTGCGTCGCTACCTCGCCGGCGACAAGAGCGGCTACGCCTATCCCTCCCCCGGGCTGTCCCTGCGCACACCCGCCTGGTTCCATGCCCGCGACGTGGCCGCCGTGGCCAACGACACCCTCACCTTCGAGATCTTCCCGCCGGAGGTGGAGAACCTCTGGCTGCCCGTGCACGCCCTGCACCTGGTGGAGATGGGGATGCTCCAGGGCCAGAACTGGAACCTGGAGGAGCTTTCGACAGCCTGCGCGCACGAGGGCCGCTACGCCTTCCTGCTGACGGCGCAGCCCGAGCCCTTCACGGGCGGCACGGGCGCCCCGGTGGCGCCCGTGGCCGTGCTGTGAGCGCCGTGAACCGGGCAGACGGGTGGCGGTGCGCCCTTGCGCGCCCCGAGCACGGCACGGCGTACCGCCACCCCACTCCGGCGCTCGGGGGGCCTGCCCTCGGACGGAGGTTGGCGCCGGACCGCGACCCGCACTCGTCGAGGAACCTCAGGCACCTCGTCGTCCCCTCACGACGAATCGCTCCACCCAAGGGTGATCAAACCGACACGAGACGTCAACACCTGGTCTGGACTTTGGGGGTTTTGCCCGTATTGCCCGGCGCGCGGTCAACCGAACGCGCCAGCACCGGCCCCCGCCACGTTGACGCGCGCACGCGCGTTCGCACCGGCGCGTACGTCTCCGTTCGCGCGGACCTCGCCACGGTCACCCACCTCCCGGTCGGCGGCCGGGGCGACCCCAGGGGTGGCCGGCAGTGGTGCGGTGTCCAGCTCGCACCACACCCGCTTGCCGCCAGGCTCGTGCTCCCAACCCCAGCGGTCGGCCAGGCCCGAGACGAGTTCGAGGCCGCGCCCATCGGTGTCCTCGCCCTCCGCCTGACGGCGACGCGGCGCACGGCTGCTCGCATCGGCGACCTCGACCCGTACCGACCCGACCGCCTCGTGCGCGGCTCCGCCGCCGCATCGCCGTGGCAGCAGCATGCACAGCACGGCCGGACAGCCGGTGTGCACCACCGCGTTGGTGACGAGTTCCGAGATCAGCAGAATCAGCGTCTCGGAAAGGGACTCGTCGGCATCCACTCCTGCTCCCGCCAGCCGGGCCCTGGCCCACCTCCGGGCGCGCCCCACCTCCGTCGGATCGGATCCGATCTCCAACTGCTCCAGAAGCACCTGCACCGCTCACACCATCCGAACTGGCGGACACATCGCCTCGCGTCTCCATGTAGTCACGGATTGTGACTCCAGCGAGAACAGCATGGTTGACTCATAGTGATGCCAACAAGCGCTTCAGGCATATTCCGGCGCAAAGGAGTAGACGCACGGCATACTGTGCGACGCCGAGCGCGGGGACTCGAACGACCGGCCCTGAATCTCGTGGACACCCTCTTGTTCCTTGGTCATCGGGGCCGTCGCCGTCTGACGACACGACCCGCGCCTTCCGTCGGCGGCCTGCCGCCACCGGGGCCGCCGCACTCGCGCCCAGGGAGCGTACCGGAGTGGAATGCGATCTTCCGCTCGTGGTCGTCACTGGACGCAGCCAAGACGCCCATAACCCTGCGTAATCAACCTCAATGGCATTCCCGTATCAATACCGCATTCACCGACATATGGGCCGCAGCAGTGCTGAGGCCAATCGCTCCTCACCGGCCACAGCAGTCCGCCACTGCTCAGCCCGCAACCACGCACGTTTCAGATGCAGATGGACATCGGCCTCCCAGGTGAAGCCCATCCCGCCGTGCACCTGCAGACAGTCGCGCGCGTTGCCCACGGCCGCGGTGTCGGCGAGGAGCTTCGCCGCGCTGATCTCCTCGTCGTCCGCGGTGACGGCCGCCGCGTAAACCACACTTCTGGCCGTTTCCGAACGGACCAGCATCTCCGCGCACAGATGCTGCACGGCCTGGAAGGCACCGATCGGCCGACCGAACTGCTCGCGCTCGCGCGCGTACCCGACCGCCAGCTCCAGCGTGCGGCAGGCGCTGCCGAGCTGCAGCGCCGCGGTCAGCAGTGCCGCCTCCCCGCGCAGCACCTCCGCGCTCACGCCGCCCAGCCGTCCGCCACCCCCGTCCGACGCCCCACCGCCGTCTGTCGCGCCGCGCCCGCCAGTCGCACCCCCATCCGTCGCGCCGCCCCCGCCTGTCCCGCCGTCCCCGTTCCCGCTCCCGGGCTGCTCGTCGGCGAACCGGCCGCTCCCGTCGTCCGGGGACTGCTCGGGCAGCAGTCCGTGCACCCGGTGCAGCGGTGAGAGCGGGTCCACCGACCGCATCGGCTCGGCGACCAGCTGCCCGGGCGCGAGCACCCGCACCGGACAGCCCTCCCCCGCCCCCGCCC
>NZ_JAGPXJ010000162.1:0-8138 GCF_018070605.1 Streptomyces sp. B15 | reverse complement strand
GCCAGATCACCAGCGCGACGCCGGCCACCTCGGTGCCGGACCGGGAGAGGCACTGCGGTCGGCCGCACGCTCCTCCTTCGTCACCGGGCTGCATGTGACGCTGCTGGTCAGCGCCTGTCTGCTGCTGCTCGGCGCGCTGGCGGCGCTGCGGCTGCCACGCCGGATGGAAACCGGCCCCGGCGGCGCCGGGTGCGAAGCGGTGGAGCGCGAAGCGGCGGAGCGTGACGCCGCCCGCGGCGCCCGGCAGGGCTCCTCCTGGGAGCGGGGCGACACCCCCGAGGAACAGCAGCAACGCTCCGGGCACCCCTTGTCGCGGGGCGTTACCCAGTCGTAGCGTCAGCTCGGTAGCCGCGATCGTCCTCCTGTGAAAGGCGCCACCATGAGCTCGCTGCCCGCGTTCGACGCGCACGATCCGCTGGGGATCGACGATCTGCTCAGCGACGAGGACCGCGCCGTACGCGACACCGTGCGCTCCTGGGCCGGCGATCGCGTACTGCCACAGGTCGCCGACTGGTACGAGCGCGGCGAGCTGCCCGGCATCCGTGAACTCGCCCGTGAACTCGGCTCCCTCGGCGCCCTGGGGATGTCGCTGACCGGCTACGGCTGCGCGGGCGCCAGTGCCGTCCAGTACGGCCTGGCCTGCCTGGAGCTGGAGGCCGCCGACTCGGGCATCCGCTCCCTGGTCTCCGTCCAGGGTTCGCTGGCGATGTACGCCATCCACCGGTTCGGCAGCGAGGAGCACAAACAGCGCTGGCTGCCGTCGATGGCCTCCGGCGAGGTGATCGGCTGCTTCGGGCTGACCGAGCCCGACCACGGCTCCGACCCCGGCGGCATGCGGACCTTCGCCAAGCGCGACGGCTCGGACTGGGTGCTCACCGGCCGCAAGATGTGGATCACCAACGGCTCGGTGGCCGGGGTCGCCGTGGTCTGGGCCCGTACCGACGAGGGCATCCGCGGATTCGTCGTGCCCACCGACGCCCCGGGATTCTCGGCACCCGAGATCAAGCACAAGTTGTCGCTGCGTGCCTCGGTCACCAGCGAACTGGTGCTGGACGAGGTGCGGCTGCCCGCGGACGCGGTGCTGCCCGGCGCCGAAGGGCTGCGCGGACCGCTCAGCTGTCTGAGCCACGCCCGGTACGGGATCGTGTGGGGCTCGATGGGAGCGGCGCGGTCCTGCTTCGAGGCGGCGCTGGCGTATGCGAAGCAGCGGGAGCAGTTCGGCAAGCCGCTGGCCGCCTTCCAGCTCACCCAGGCGAAGTTGGCCGACATGGCGGTCGAACTGCACAAGGGGGTACTGCTCGCGCACCATCTGGGGACGCGGATGGACGCGGGACGGCTGCGGCCCGAGCAGATCAGCTTCGGAAAGCTGAACAACACCCGGGAAGCCATCCGGATCTGCCGCGCCGCACGGACCGTGCTGGGGGCGAACGGGATCTCGTTGGAGTACCCCGTGATGCGGCACAGCACGAACCTGGAGTCGGTGCTGACGTACGAGGGGACCGTGGAGATGCACCAGTTGGTGCTGGGCAAGGCGTTGACGGGGTTCGACGCGTTTCGAGGCTAGGGCCGCCGGCCCCCGGAGGGGCTGCCTACGGCGCAGCCCCTCCGGCGGTCAGCTCTGGTTGAAGAAGCCGCCCGGGTCGCGGCGGTCCTCGTTGGTGACGACGCTGTAGTCCGGCGGCGTCAACAGGAAGACACGGGTGGCGACCCGCTCGATGGAGCCGCGCAGTCCGAAGGTCAGCCCCGCCGCGAAGTCGACGACCCGCTTGGCGTCAGCGGGCTCCATCGCGGTGAGGTTGACGATGACCGGGACCCCCTCCCGGAAGAGTTCCCCGATACCGCGGGCGTCCCGGAAGCAGTCCGGACTGACCGTCGCGATCTTGGTGCCCTGGTCCTGCGCCGTCTCGGCCGTGACGCGCACTCTGGGGTCGGTGACCCACGGTTCGCGTGCGGCGTCCGCGGGCTCCGGACCCTCCGCGGGGCCGTCCGCCCCGTCGGCATAGTCGTAGTACCGCATCTCGCTGTCGTCGACGAGGCCCAGCCAGGCACTCGCCTTGCGCACCGATCCCATGGACGCCTCCTCTCCTTGCGCGGTGTCCCACCGTTCTCAGCGCTCCGCCGCGGGTCCGCAACCCCTATGGTCGTCCATGATGCTGATGATGCGCCAAACGGTTACCCGTCCGGCACGGCATTCGTGACGGTTCTGGTGCACAACGGGTGGCGCTCGATCAAGGTTGTTGTACCGAGCGGCAGGTGACGGGGGGCAGGATGTTCCGCCTTGTCCCGTTCCGGCCGGACGAGTGGCCGCTGATGCCATCCGAGTGAGCGACTGCCCTGTCGTGCTCCCAGGTTGACCAGGGGCTGGCCAGGGGTAGGCCAGAATCGTCTCCTCCCCCACTCCTTCCGGTGCCAAACGGCGTGGACGGCACGCGAACTGGACTCAGGGAGTCCGAAAGATGCCCTTGCGGGGCCGGAAAACCGCTGCGAATACTCCATGCAGCGTTTGTCAGGAGCACGCTTGGTTTCCCTGATCGGGAGGAAAAGTGAGGATCAAACGCACAAAAGCCAACGCAGGCTTGGCACGCCGCAGACGCAACGGGATGATCGCCGTCGCGTCGGGCATGGCAGCGGCAGGGGCGCTCATCGCGCCCGCCACGGCCTCCGCGGAAGCTCCGTCCCCCCACACCTTCACCGCGAGTCAGCTCAGCTCGGCAAGTGACGCCGTGCTGGACGCCGACGTCGCGGGCACGGCGTGGCACGTCGACAAGGAGAGCAACAAACTCGTCGTCGCGGTCGACAGCCGCGTCTCAGGTGCCGAGATCGCGCGCATCCAGCGCACCGCGGGCAAGAACGCGGGCGCCCTGGAGATCGAGCGCGTCAAGGGCACGTTCAAGAAGTACCTGTCGGGCGGGGACGCCATCTACAACGGGTCCGCCCGCTGCTCGGCAGGGTTCAACGTCCGCAGCGGCAGCACCTACTACCTGCTGACCGCCGGGCACTGCACCGATCTCGGCGGCAACTGGTACACCAACTCCAGCCGCACCACCCTGATCGGCCCCACCGCCGGATCGAGCTTCCCCGGCAACGACTACGGGATCGTGCGCTACAGCAACTCCTCCGTCTCGCACCCCGGGACCGTCGGCAACCAGGACATCACCAGCGCCGGCACGCCCTCCGTCGGTCAGACGGTGACCCGGCGCGGCAGCACCACCGGCACCCACAGCGGTCAGGTGACCGGGCTCAACGCCACGGTCAACTACGGCGGCGGTGACGTCGTCTACGGGATGATCCGCACCAGCGTGTGCGCGGAACCCGGTGACAGCGGCGGCCCCCTCTACCGGGGCAGCACCGCGCTCGGTCTGACCTCCGGCGGCAGTGGCAACTGCCGCACCGGCGGGACGACCTTCTTCCAGCCGGTGACCGAAGCGCTCAGCGCGTACGGTGTGAACGTCTACTGACGTACCGCCACCGGTACACGCACTGACACAGCTCGGCCTTGTGCCCGTGCACGCCCCCTGGGTGCGTGCACGGGCACTTCCGTGTTCGGCAGTTCTGTGTGCGGCGCTTTGGTGAGCGGAGCCCTCGCGTGGGTGAGCGCGCCTTTGTGTGCCGGTGCGCGGGTGTGTGCGCACGGGTGGGATCGAGGCGCCGTGCACGCGGGCGCGGCCGGCTTCGGGGTGCTTCGATACGGTGCCGGATTCCGGCCGCCGGGGGGACGAGTATCGGACAGGTCCATGCCTTACCTCGTGAACACACGGCATCGCCCCGCGTGTTCGTTCTACCGGACGTCAGGGGCAGAAAGGGACGTTCGGCACCTTGACAGGCGGACCGAACTTCCGGTCGGCTGACGTGATCTGAACCTTGTGCGGGGATCGGGGGATCGCAATACTCGGCCCACAAGTTGGCATGGACGCGACTTCCTCTTGGGTAAGAGGGTCGTGTTCATACATCCTCCGGGACCGCCCACGCCTCGGGCGGGCCCAACCCCCCACTGGAGGTATCACGTTGTCCAACCACCGACGCGTACCCAAGCGGCGGATGCTGCTCGCCGGCGCGGGCGCCGCGGCCCTCGCGGCCGGCGCGCTCACGGTCACGACCGCGAACGCCGCACCCGAAGCTCCCACGGCCAAGACCTTCTCCTCCGCCTCGGCGGCCGAACTGGCCTCGAAGCTCACCTCGGACATCAAGGGTGACGCGGGCTCCTACTACGACGCCAAGGCCGAGCAACTGGTCGTCAACGTCACCGATGACGCGGCCAAGGAGAAGGTCGAGGCGGCGGGCGCCAAGGCCCGGGTCGTCGAGCACACCCTCTCCCAGCTGACGTCCGCCAAGGACGCCCTCACCCGCAGCGACGTCACGGGCACGGCCCGCGCCGTCGATGTGAAGAGCAACAAGGTCGTCGTCACCGCCGACAGCACGGTCAAGGGCGCCGAGCTCGCCAAGCTGAAGAAGCAGATCAAGTCCCAGGACGGCAAGGCCGAACTGAAGCGCACCAACGGTAAGTTCACCACCAAGATCGCCGGTGGCGACGCCATCTGGGGTGGCAACGGCCGCTGCTCGCTCGGCTTCAACGTCACCACGGCGGACGGCAAGCCCGGCTTCCTGACCGCGGGCCACTGCACCACGGCCATCTCCTCCTGGTCCGACAGCCAGGGCGGCCAGCCCATCGCCGAGAGCGGCGACGGCAAGTTCCCGGGTGCCGACTACGGCATCGCCACCTACACCGGTGACACCGACCACCCGAGCGAGGTCAACCTCTACGACGGCGGCACCCAGGCCATCTCCGGCGCCGGCGAGGCACAGGTCGGCCAGAAGGTCACCCGCAGCGGCAGCACCACCCAGGTGCACGACGGCACAGTCAAGGCGCTGGACGCCTCCGTCTCCTACCCGGAGGGCACCGTCGACGGGCTGATCCAGACCGACGTGTGCGCCGAGCCCGGCGACAGCGGCGGCTCGCTCTTCGCGGGCGACAAGGCGCTGGGCCTGACCTCCGGCGGCAGCGGTGACTGCTCCTCCGGCGGCGAGACCTACTTCCAGCCGGTGCCCGCCGCGCTCGACGCGCTGGGCGCCAAGATCGGCTGACCCCCACCGGCTGATCCAGCACCCGGTCACCACACGGGATCCTGGCGAGCCCCTGTCGCGGAGGGGCTCGATACCCCCCCACAGCGGAACCCCCCGGACCAGGTCCGGGGGGTTCCGTGCTTCCGCGCGGCTGCCGTGCCGCGTACTCGCCTGCCGCCTGCCGGGCGTCAGCTCAGCTCGGCCGCGACCAGCTCCGCGATCTGAACGGCGTTGAGCGCGGCGCCCTTGCGCAGATTGTCGTTGGACAGGAAGAGCGACAGACCGTGCTCGACCGTCTCGTCGGCGCGGATCCGGCCCACATAGCTGACGTCCTTGCCCGCCGCCTGCAGCGGGGTGGGGATCGGCGACAGCTCCACGCCCGGCGCGCCGGCCAGCAACTCGGCGGCGCGCTCGGGGCTGAGGGGGCGTGCGAAGCGGGCGTTGACCTGGAGCGAGTGGCCGGTGAAGACGGGGACCCGCACACAGGTGCCGGAGACCTTCAGCTCAGGGATGTCCAGGATCTTGCGGCTCTCGTTGCGGAGCTTCTGCTCCTCGTCCGTCTCCGCCAGACCGTCGTCGACGATCGAGCCGGCCAGCGGCAGCACGTTGAAGGCGATCGGACGCTTGAACTTGTCCGGCTCGGGGAAGTCCACCGCCTCACCGTCGAAGGTCAGCTGCGCGGCGTCGTTCTCCACCGCCTTGCGGGCCTGGCTCTCCAACTCGGCGACGCCCGCCAGACCGCTGCCGGAGACCGCCTGATAGGTGGCGACGACCAGCGCGGTCAGCTCCGCCTCCGCGTGCAGCGGACGCAGCACCGGCATCGCGGCCATGGTGGTGCAGTTCGGGTTGGCGATGATGCCCTTGGGCCGGCGCCGGGCCGCTTCCGGGTTCACCTCGGAGACGACCAGCGGCACCTCGGGGTCCATCCGCCAGGCCGAGGAGTTGTCGATGACGACCGGGCCCTGCGCCGCGACCTTCTCGGCGATGGCCTTCGAGGTGGCGCCGCCCGCCGAGAACAGGACGATGTCCAGCCCGGTGTAGTCGGCCGCGGCCGCGTCCTCGACGGTCACTTCGCCGTCCTTCCAGGGCAGCGTCCGGCCCGCGGAGCGTGCGGAGGCGAACAGCCGCAGTTCGTCGACCGGGAAATCACGCTCGGCCAGAATCTCGCGCATCACTGTGCCGACCTGACCGGTGGCTCCGACAATCCCGACCTTCATGGGGCTCCTTCTGCCTTTCGCTGGGCGCGCGGCTCGACGGGGCGGCTCCGCCGCTGCGGAAGACCTGCGCCCTTCGCCGCGCTGATGTCGTGCGTGCCCCTACCCTGCACGGTGCGGGGTACGGGGTGCCAGCACTTTGATTTGGGTCACAGCCCCCCGGCACCGGGGAGCGGCTGTGCGCGGGGCGTGCGCACTCCCGCGGTCAGCTCCCGTAGACAGCGTACGGCGAGTGCGGCGGGACCCCGCTCGGGATCATCGGGCTCGGCTTCCGTGGCCGCCCAGGCCTCCATCGCGATCCGCATGGCGGCGTTGGCGGCCGCCGCCGCCAACCGCAGCTCCAGCGGGTCGGTGCCCTCGCGCGCGAGCCCGGTCAGCACCGGCACCAGCGCCTCCTCCGTCTCCGCGTGCACCCGCAGCCACACCGAGTGCAGCGCCGGCTCGCCGGGGACGGCGCGCAGCAGACCGCGGGTGCTCTCCAGCGCCTCGGTCCGGATGTCCGCGTACGGCCCGTCCGGGGTGAGCGCTGCCCGGACGGCGTGCTCCAGCGCCTGCGTCACGGACAGCTCGGCGGGCGCGGCGGCCAGATCGGCCAGCCACTGGCGTACCCCGCCGGTCAGCAGCGGAGCGACCGCCTCCTCCTTGGTGCGGAAGTAGCGGTAGAAGGTGCGCAGCGAGACGCCCGCCGCCCGTGCGATGTCCTCCGCGGTGACGCCCGCCGCGCCGTGCTCGGAGAACAGCTCGGCGGCGTGCCGGGCGATCTCCCGTTCGGTCTCCGCCTTGCGGCGCTCGGTGAGGGAGGGGCGCGGGACGGTCTCTTCGGGGTGGGAGCTCATGGGCGGCAAGCGTAGGTCACAACGGCGGGGTACGCCTGCATGGCACAACGTGCCATGCAGGCGTACCGTGACGGAGGAGCCCGCCGAAGGCTCCGTCAACGGAAGCCGAAGGCTTCCGGCAACAGAACAGGAGCAGCCATGAATCGCTTCACCGGTAGAAAGGTCCTGGTCACCGGCGCGGGCTCCGGGATCGGCCAGGCCACCGCCCTGCGGATACTCGCCGAGGGCGGCAGCGTCGTCGCGGCGGACATCGCCGAGACCGGACTGGAGAAGACCCGCGCCCTGGCCGCCGAGCACGGCACGGCGACGGCCGGACTCGACCTGACCACCGTCGACATCTCCGACGAGGACTCCGTACGCGAACACATCGGCGCCGCCGTCGAGCGGCTCGGCGGGCTGGACGTACTCGTCAACGCCGCGGGCATCCTCGACTCCCGGCACACCGAGACGATGACCCTCGACTTCTGGAACCGGATCATCCGTGTCAACCTCACCGGAACCTTCCTGGTGACCCGGCAGGCGCTGCCCGCGCTGCTGGCCACGGGTGAGGGGGTCGTCGTCAATTTCAGCTCGACCTCGGCGAGTTTCGCGCACCCCTATATGGCCGCGTACGCCGCGACCAAGGGCGGTATCCAGTCCTTCACACACGCCATCGCGGCCGAGTACAGCAGGCGCGGGTTGCGGGCCGTGTGCGTGGCGCCCGGCTCCATCGACTCCGGCATGACCCGTGCCCCCGGGCTGCCCGAGGACGCCGACTACGGGCTGCTCGCGAAGCTGTCTCCCGCCCTCGGGGAGGGCTTCGCCGGTCCGGAGACCGTCGCCGGTGCCATTGCCATGCTGGCCTCCAGCGATGGGGCCTTCATCACTGGTACCGAGCTCCGCATCGACGGCGGCACCCACATGTAGAACCCGCCGCCAATGGCTGAGGGGGCCCGCCTGGGCCCCCTCCCGTTGTTGGGGGCTCCGCGGGTGGGTGGGGGGCCGCGGTGGGCTGAGGGTCCCAGCCTTGGGCCCCCTCCCTGTTGTG
>NZ_JAGPXJ010000161.1:0-8567 GCF_018070605.1 Streptomyces sp. B15 | reverse complement strand
GGTGTGCTCGGTGTCACCCCCGAGGCGCGGCGCGCGCTGCCGCCCGGCCTGACGGGCGGTCCCCAGGAGGCGGCCACCGCCCTGGAGGCGGCAGGCGTCGAGATCCACCGGCCCGAGCTGGGGACTCTCGTGGCGACGGTGCCCGCCGACGAGACGGCCCGCAAGGAGGCCGAGGCCGCCGTCGCCGCCGTCGACGACGAAGCCGTCCGGCTGCGTTCCGCGGTCAAGTCCCGCGACGGCTTCTTCACCACCTTCTGCGTCAGCCCCTACTCGCGCTACCTCGCCCGCTGGTGCGCCCGCCGCGGACTGACCCCCAACCAGGTCACCACGGCCTCGCTGCTCACCGCGCTGATCGCCGCGGGGTGCGCGGCGACGGGCGAGCGGTGGGGCTTCGTGACCGCCGGGGTGCTGCTGATCGCCTCGTTCGTGCTGGACGCGACGGACGGCCAGCTCGCCCGCTACGACCTGCAGTACTCCAAGCTCGGCGCCTGGCTGGACGCCACCTTCGACCGGGCCAAGGAGTACGCCTACTACGCGGGCCTGGCGCTCGGGGCCGCACGCGGCAGCCATGACGACGTGTGGGCGCTCGCGCTCGGCGCCATGCTGCTGATGACCGCACGGCACACCGTCGACTTCTCCTTCAACGAGGCCGCGCGCGACGAGGGCGCCACCACCAGCCGCACCGCCGCGCTCTCCAGCCGGCTGGACAGCGCGGGGTGGACCGTGTGGGCCCGGCGGATGATAGTGCTGCCCATCGGGGAGCGCTGGGCCCTCATCGCCGTGCTGACGGCCGCCACCACACCGCGCATCACCTTCCTCGTACTGCTCGTCGCCGGGGCCCTCGCCGCCTGCTACACCACGGCAGGCCGACTGCTGCGCTCCCTGCACCGCAGGGCCCGCACCGACCGCGCGGGCGAGGGGGTCCGCGCGCTCACCGACAGCGGCCCCCTCGCCGAACTCGGTGCCCGGCTGCTGCGCCCGCTCCCGCTGCCTCCGGCTGCCGCGCCCGCCGTCGCCTTCCTCGGCGGTGCCGTGATCCTCGCCACCGCGTGGGCCGCGCCACTGGGCAGCCCCTGGCCCGTACCGGCCGCCGCGGTCTACGCCCTGTGCGCCGGGGTCGCCCTCGCGAGGCCCCTCAAGGGCCCCGTCGACTGGCTGCTGCCCCCCTTCTTTCGTATCGCGGAATACGGCACGATCCTGGTGCTGGCCGCCCGTACGGAGACCGACGGCGCGCTTCCCGCGGCATTCGGGCTGGTGGCGGCTCTCGCCTACCATCACTACGACACGGTGTACCGCATCCGCGGTGGCACCGGAGCGCCTCCGCACTGGCTGGTGCGGGCGGTCGGGGGGCACGAAGGACGGACCCTGCTGGTCACCGTCGCCGCGGCCCTCTGGCTGGGCGGCGGAGGCCGCACACAAGGCTTCATCTTCGCGCTGACCACGCTCGCCGTGGTCATCGCGGCCGTGGTGCTCGTCGAGAGCATCCGTTTCTGGGTGTCGTCGCAAGCACCCGCAGTACACGACGAAGGAGAACCCGCATGATCGGCCTCGTGCTGGCCGCCGGCGCCGGACGGCGTCTGCGCCCCTACACCGACACCCTGCCCAAGGCCCTGGTGCCCGTCGATGGCGAGACCACCGTCCTCGACATCGCCCTGGCCAACTTCGCACAGGTCGGTCTCACCGATGTCGCGGTCGTCGTGGGCTACCGCAAGGAAGCCGTCTACGAGCGGCAGGCCGAGCTGGAGGCCAAGCACGGCGTCAAGCTCACCCTGATCGACAACGACAAGGCCGAGGAGTGGAACAACGCCTACTCCCTCTACTGCGCCCGGGACGTCTTCAAGGAGGGCGTGCTGCTCGCCAACGGCGACACCGTGCACCCCGTCTCGGTCGAGCAGACGCTGCTGAACGCGCGCGGTGACGGCCAGAAGATCATCCTGGCTCTCGACACCGTCAAGGACCTCGCCGACGAGGAGATGAAGGTCGTCGTCGACCCCGCCAAGGGCGTCCAGCGCATCACCAAGCTGATGGACCCCGCCGAGGCGACCGGCGAGTACATCGGCCTCACCCTGATCGAGCCGGAGGCCGGCGCCGAGCTGGCCGACGCGCTGAAGGCCACCTTCGAGCGCGACCCGCAGCTCTACTACGAGGACGGCTACCAGGAGCTGGTCAACCGCGGCTTCAAGGTCGACATCGCCCCCATCGGGGACGTCAAGTGGGTCGAGATCGACAACCACGACGACCTCGCCAAGGGCCGGGAGATCGCATGCCAGTACTGACCCGCCTCATCCCGTCGCCGGTCGTCGTGGACATCAGCCGCGGCGCGCTGGACGACCTGGCGGGCCTGTTGGCCGATCAGCGGATCTCCACCAACGGCAAGCTCGCCTTCGCCATCAGTGGCGGCTCCGGTGCCGCGCTGCGCGAGCGTTTCGCACCTCTGCTGCCCAACGCCTCCTGGTACGAGGTCGGCGGCGGCACGCTGGACGACGCGATCCAGCTCGCCGACGCGATGAAGTCCGGCCGCTACGACGCGGTGGTCGGGCTCGGCGGCGGCAAGATCATCGACTGTGCGAAGTACGCGGCGGCCCGGATCGGCCTGCCGCTGGTGGCGGTGGCCACCAATCTGTCGCACGACGGACTGTGCTCACCGGTCGCCACCCTCGACAACGACGCGGGCCGCGGCTCCTACGGGGTGCCCAACCCGATCGCCGTCGTCATCGACCTCGACGTCATCCGCGAGGCCCCCGAGCGCTACATCCGCTCCGGGATCGGCGATGTGATCTCCAACGTCTCGGCCGTCAAGGACTGGGAGCTGGGGCACGAGGTGCGCGGCGAGGCCATCGACGGGCTGGCCGCCGCCATGGCCCGGCAGGCGGGAGAGGCGATCCTGCACCACCCGGGGGACGTCAGCGACGACAACTTCCTCCAGGTGCTCGCCGAGGGTCTGGTGCTCACCGGAATCTCGATGTCGGTGGCCGGGGACAGCCGTCCGGCCTCGGGCGCCTGCCACGAGATCAACCACGCCTTCGACCTGCTGTACCCCAAGCGTGCCGCTCCGCACGGCGAGCAGTGCGGCCTCGGCGCCGCCTTCGCCACCTATCTGCGCGGGGACAAGGACACGGCCAAGCTGATGGTCCAGGTGCTGCGCCGGCACAGGCTTCCGGTGCTGCCCGCCGACATCGGCTTCGACCCGGACGAGTTCGTCGAGGCCGTCGCGTACGCGCCGCAGACCCGCCCCGGGCGGTACACGATCCTGGAACACCTCGACCTGTCCACCGACCAGATCAGGGACGCGTACGCGGACTATGCACAAACCATCGGTAGCTGAGCTGCGGCCGGTCGTCCACCCCGCCGGGGTGAAGGACCGGCGAAGCGGTGAGCACTGGGCCGGCCGCCTCTACATGCGCGAGCTGTCGCTGCGCGTCGACCGGCACCTGGTGAACACCCGGATCACCCCCAACCAGCTGACGTATGTGATGACCCTCGCCGGGGTGCTGGCGCTGCCGGCGCTGCTGGTGCCGGGGATCGTCGGCGCGGTGCTGGGTGTGGTGATGGTCCAGCTCTACCTGCTGCTCGACTGTGTCGACGGCGAGGTGGCCCGCTGGAAGAAGCAGTTCTCGCTGGGCGGGGTCTACCTGGACCGCGTCGGCGCCTATCTGTGCGACGCGGCGGTGCTGGTCGGCTTCGGACTGCGCGCCGCCGACCTGTGGGGCGGCGGCCGGATCGACTGGCTGTGGGCCTTCCTCGGCACGCTGGCCGCGCTCGGGGCCATCCTGATCAAGGCGGAGTCCGACCTGGTGGGCGTCGCCCGCCACCAGGGCGGGCTGCCGCCGGTCAAGGAGTCGGCGTCCGAGCCGCGCTCCTCGGGGCTGGCGCTGGCGCGCAAGGCCGCCGCGGCGCTGAAGTTCCACCGGCTGGTGCTGGGGATCGAGGCGTCGCTGCTGATCCTGGTGGTGGCGGTCGTGGACCAGATCCGCGGCGATCTGTTCCTCACCCGGCTCGGTGTCGCGGTGCTCGCCGGCATCGCGGTGCTGCAGACGCTGCTGCACCTGGTGTCCATCCTCGCCTCCAGCAGGCTGAAGTGACCGCTGAAGTGACAGGAGGCGGGAAGAAGTGACGGAGGGCGGGAAAGCGATGCGACTGGGTGCCGTCGTACTCACCATGGGCAACCGCCCCGAGGAGCTGCGCGCACTGCTGGAGTCGGTCGCCAAGCAGAACGGTGAGCCGATCGAGGTCGTTGTGGTGGGTAACGGCGCGCCGTTGCCCGAGCTGCCGGACGGTGTACGGAAGGTCGAGCTTCCGGAAAATCTCGGCATCCCCGGTGGGCGGAATGTCGGTATCGAGGCGTTCGGTCCCTCGGGTGCCGAGGTGGACGCGCTGCTCTTCCTGGACGACGACGGGCTGCTGCCCTCCTCCGACACTGCCGAACTGGTGCGCGAAGCGTTCGAGGCCGACCCGAAACTCGGCATCGTCAGCTTCCGCATCGCCGACCCGGACACGGGCGTCACCCAGCGCCGCCACGTGCCCCGGCTGCGCGCCTCCGACCCGATGCGCTCCTCGAAGGTCACCACCTTCCTCGGCGGCGCCAACGCCGTGCGCACCAAGGTGCTGGCCGAAGTCGGCGGCCTGCCCGACGAGTTCTTCTACGCCCATGAGGAGACCGACCTGGCCTGGCGTGCGCTCGACGCCGGCTGGGGCATCGAGTACCGCGCCGACATGGTGCTGCACCACCCGACCACCGCTCCCAGCAGGCATGCCGTGTACCACCGGATGGTGGCCCGCAACCGCGTCTGGCTCGCCCGCCGCAACCTTCCCGCGCTGCTCGTCCCCGTCTACCTGGGCGTGTGGCTGCTGCTCACGCTCGCCCGGCGCCCCTCCATGCCGGCGCTGCGGGCCTGGCTGGGCGGCTTCAAGGAAGGCTGGACCACGCCCGCGGGAGCCCGCAGGCCGATGCGGTGGCGTACGGTATGGCGTCTGACGCGGCTGGGACGCCCGCCCGTGATCTGACAAGCTCGTCCCTGACGAGCATCAGCCCCGGATCCACTTGCGCAGTGTGAGGACGAAAGTTTCCAACGTGAGCGAGACAACCCACGACAGCGCCGACAGCTCGGTCGGCGTGCTGCCTCCGCCGTCACCGGACGACCGTCTGACTCCGTCCGAACTCGCGGCCAAATACGGCCTGTCGGTGAGCGGAGCGCGCCCCTCGCTGTCCGACTATGTGCGGCAGCTCTGGGCGCGGCGGCATTTCATTCTCGCCTTCTCCCGGGCGAAGCTGACGGCGCAGTACAGCCAGGCGAAGCTGGGCCAGTTGTGGCAGGTCGCCACACCGCTGCTGAACGCGGCCGTCTACTACTTCATCTTCGGTGTGCTGCTCGGTGGCCGGGACGGCACCCCGGGCGGCAAGGACAACTACGTCCCGTTCCTGATCACCGGGGTGTTCGTCTTCACCTTCACCCAGACCTCGGTGCTCAACGGGGTGCGGGCGATCTCCTCGAACCTCGGGCTGGTGCGCGCGCTGCACTTCCCGCGCGCGGCACTGCCGATCTCGGTGGCGCTCCAGCAGCTCCAGCAGCTGCTCTATTCGATGATCGTGCTGGTCGTCATCCTGCTCGGGTTCGGTGAGCTGCCGCGGCTCTCCTGGCTGCTGATCCTCCCGACGCTGGCCTTCCAGTTCGTCTTCAACACCGGACTGGCGCTGATCCTGGCCCGGCTCGGCAGCAAGACGCCCGACCTGGCACAGCTGATGCCGTTCATAACCCGCACCTGGATGTACGCGTCCGGTGTGATGTTCCCGCTCAAGTACATGCTGGAGAAGCGGGCGAGCGCTCCGGGCTGGCTGGCCGACCTGCTGCAGGCCAATCCCGCCGCGGTCTACATGGACCTGATGCGGTTCGCCTTCATCGAGGAGTACCCCGGCAGCCAGCTCCCCCCGCACGTCTGGGCGCTCGCGCTGGGCTGGGCCGTGGTCGTGGGCATCGGCGGATTTGTTTTCTTCTGGAAGGCGGAGGAGCGTTATGGCCGTGGCTGAGCAGACCGAGCAGAGCGGAGCGTCCGCCGAGTCCGGCACCAAGACGGAGGCGGAGGCGGCGCAGACTCCGGGCCCCTGGGTGCCCACCGTCATCGCCGAGGACCTGCACATCGTCTACCGCGTCTACGGCGGCTCCAAGGGCAAGGGCAGCGCCACCGCGGCCCTCAACCGGATCGTCCGCCGCAAGCCGGGCGGCGGCATGCGCGAGGTGCACGCGGTGCGGGGCGTCAGCTTCACCGCGTACCGGGGCCAGGCCATCGGCCTCATCGGCTCCAACGGCTCGGGGAAGTCCACGCTGCTCAAGGCCATCGCCGGGCTGCTGCCGGCCGAGAGCGGCAAGGTCTACACCGACGGTCAGCCCTCGCTGCTGGGCGTCAACGCGGCCATGATGAACGACCTGACCGGCGAGCGGAACGTCGTTCTGGGCGGCCTGGCGATGGGGATGTCCCGCGAGGAGGTCGCCCGTCGCTACCAGGACATCGTCGACTTCTCGGGCATCAACGAGAAGGGCGACTTCATCACCCTGCCGATGCGGACCTACTCCTCCGGCATGGCGGCCCGGCTGCGCTTTTCCATCGCCGCCGCCAAGAACCACGACGTCCTCATGATCGACGAGGCGCTGGCGACCGGTGACAAGAGGTTCCAGAAGCGCTCCGAGGCCCGCATCCGCGAGCTCCGCAAGGAAGCCGGCACGGTTTTCCTCGTCAGCCACAACAACAAGTCCATCCGCGACACGTGTGAGCGGGTGCTGTGGCTGGAGAAGGGCGAGCTCATGCTGGACGGGCCGACCGAAGAGGTCCTGAAGGAGTACGAGAAGTTCACCAGCAAGTAGCTGGTGGGCCTCTGCCTGGCGCAAGCCGAAGCGGCCCGCACCACCGGTGGCCACCCGTGGAGCGGGCCGCTTCGGTGTGAGCGGGCCCCGGGTCACACCCCGGTACGGGCGGGCTCCCGCTCGTCGGGCCGCCCGTGCGGCGGCTCGGCGGTATCGGGGTCCGCCCCCTCGCTCAGCCCGGCCTTCGCATGCACCCTGCGCAGCAGGGCCGGGGCGTACCAGGCCGTACGGCCGAGCACCCGCATCGCGGCCGGTACCAGCACCCCGCGGACCGCCACCGCGTCGATGAGGATGGCCAGGCCGCTGCCCAGGCCGAACATCTGGATGAAGGAGACGCTGCTGGTGGCGAAGGCGAAGAAGCTGACCGCCAGCAGTCCGGCCGCCATGGTCACGATCCGTCCGGTGCGGGAGAGCCCGCCGGTCACCGCCTCGCGGTTGTCGGCCCCGGCGTCGTGCAGCTCCTTGATGCGGCTGGTCACGAAGACCTCGTAGTCCATGGACAGGCCGAAGACGATGCAGAACATCAGCACCGTCATGGAGGTGTCCATCGGCATCGGGGTGAAGCCCAGCAGCGAGGAGAGATGCCCGTCCTGGAAGATCCACACCATCGCGCCGATCGCGGCGGTCAGGCTGACGGCGTTCAGCACCAGGGCGCGCAGCGGCTGCATGACGCTGCCGGTGAACAGGAACAGCAGCACGAACGTCGAGACGACGACCCAGGCCACGGCGGCGGGCAGCTTGTCGGCGATGGCCTTCTTGGAGTCGATCAGCTGCGCGTCCTGGCCCCCGACCAGGGTCTTGGCACCACCGGGCCCCGACAGGTCGCGGATCTCGCGTACGAGGTCCTGCGCCTTGCCCGAGGCGGGTGTGAGGCCGGAGGTGACCGTCAGCCGGTGGGTGCCGTTCTGCTCGAAGGCGGCACTCGCGGCGCCCGGCGCCCGTACCGAGCGCCCTTGGGCGTAGGTGCCGGTGGCCGCCTGGACACGGGTGACGCCCTCCAGCCGGGAGAGCCGTGCGGCGTAGCCGTCCACGGCCTGGCCGGTGGTCCGCCCCTCGACGACGATCGAGACGCCCGCCGCGTCGTTGCCCGCGAAGTCGTGCTGGATCGCGGTGGAGACCTGCCGGCTCTCGGCGCTCTCGGGGAGCACCCGTGCGTCGGGGGTGCCGAACGTGGCGCCCAGCAGCGGGCTCGCGGCCAGCAGGAGTACGGCCAGCACCGGCAGCGCGGTCAGCGCGGGCCGCCGCATCACCGTGCGGGCCAGCTTGCCCCACAGCGGGGCCTCCGGCTTGCGCACCGCGTCCGCCCAGGGCAGCCGCCCCTTGTTGACGCGGGGCCCGAGCACCGCCAGCAGCGCCGGGACGATCAGCAGCGCGGAGAGCGCGGCGATGGCGACCACGCCGATGCCGGCGTAGGCGAAGGAGCGCAGGAAGAACGGCGGGAAGAGCAGCAGTGCGGCGAGTGCGGCGACCACGGTGGCGGCGGAGAACAGCACGGTCCGGCCCGCCGTGCGCACGGTGGTGCGCAGCGCCTGTGCCGTCTCGTCCCCGGCGCCGAGCCGCTCGCGGAAGCGGCTGACGAGCAGCAGGCCGTAGTCGATGCCCAGCCCGAGGCCCAGCGCGGTGGTGAGGTTGACCGCGAAGACGGAGACGTCCGTGATGCTGCCGCTGGCCATCGGGCTCGTCGCGATCCTGGGCACGTTCGCAGAGCTG
>NZ_JAGPXJ010000160.1:0-8765 GCF_018070605.1 Streptomyces sp. B15 | reverse complement strand
CCTACACCCCCCGCTAGGTGGGCTCCGCCCCCCTAGGACCCCCCTGCCCCCGATGAAACAGCCATTGACGTACGTGAAGTCCGTCCGGGGGTGGAGGTCCTTGGACCCGCCGGTGGCGACCCTGCGGGAGCGTCGCCGGTGCGACTCCTCCCGCGAAGGAGACACCGGCAACGCAATTTCGGCTCCCTCCCACCCGGCGTTACCGGTAACACCGGTGCGGGCGGAGTGGCACCAACACACGACCCGCAGGGTCGCCACCGGCCGGATTGGGGGCAGCAACAGGCAAGCGGATTGCACGTATGTCAATGGCTTGCCTGGTTGCGGAAGGGGGGTTCTAGGGGGGCGAAGCCCACCTGGCGGGGGGCCGTCGGGTGGGGTTCCCCCCGGCCGAAGGTTGGGGGAGGAGCCCCCCGACACGACCCCTCGGCGACAGCCGAAGAACCCAGGGGGCGTGCCCCCACAACAAGGGGGCGGCGCACCCCGCGGAGCGAGGGCGTGCCCCCACAACAGAGGGGCGGCGTCGGCCGGAGGGGGACAGGGGGCGGAGCCCCGAGGGAGGGGGTAACCAAGGGCGCGAGTGTGGTCAACGACGCACTCCGTGACGGGCAGGTCGCCGATAGCCTACGGGTCGGTAGCCAACCCGCGACGGTAAGGAGCCCTCCGAGATGTCCTCGCCCAGCCCCGACATCGACGACCTCGACATCCACACCACCGCGGGCAAGCTCGCGGATTTCGAGCGCCGCACACAGGAAGCCGTCCACGCGGGCTCCGAACGAGCGGTGGAGAAGCAGCACGCCAAGGGGAAGCTGACGGCGCGCGAGCGCATCGAGCTGCTCCTCGACGAGGGTTCGTTCACGGAGCTCGACGAGTTCGCGCGGCACAGGTCGACCAATTTCGGGCTGGAGAAGAACCGCCCGTACGGAGACGGCGTGGTCACCGGCTACGGCACGGTCGACGGCCGTCCGGTCTGCGTCTTCTCGCAGGATTTCACCATCTTCGGCGGTGCCCTGGGTGAGGTCTACGGCGAGAAGATCGTGAAGGTCATGGACTTCGCGCTGAAGACCGGCTGTCCCGTGGTGGGCATCAACGACGGCGGCGGCGCCCGTATCCAGGAGGGGGTGGCGGCGCTCGGCCTGTTCGCGGAGATCTTCCGCCGCAATACGCACGCTTCCGGGGTGATCCCGCAGATTTCGCTGGTCCTCGGCCCGTGCGCGGGCGGCGCCGTGTATTCGCCGGCGATCACGGACTTCACCGTGATGGTGGATCAGACCTCGCACATGTTCATCACCGGGCCGGACGTGATCAAGACGGTCACCGGTGAGGATGTCGGGTTCGAGGAGTTGGGCGGGGCGCGGACGCACAACGCGACCTCGGGCGTGGCGCACCACATGGCGGGGGACGAGAAGGACGCCATCGAGTATGTGAAGGCGCTGCTGTCGTATCTGCCGTCCAACAATCTGAGCGAGCCGCCGGGCTACCCGGAGGACGCGGATCTGGAGACCTCGGACGAGGACCGGGAGCTGGACACGCTGATTCCGGACTCGGCGAACCAGCCGTACGACATGCACACCGTCATCGAGCATGTGCTGGACGACGGCGAGTTCCTGGAGACGCAGGCGCTGTTCGCCCCGAACATCGTCACCGGGTTCGGCCGTATCGAGGGCCAGTCGGTGGGTGTGGTGGCCAATCAGCCGCTGCAGTTCGCGGGCTGTTTGAACATCGACGCGAGCGAGAAGGCGGCGCGGTTCGTCCGTACCTGCGACGCGTTCAACATTCCGGTGCTGACGTTCGTGGACGTGCCGGGCTTCCTGCCGGGCACGGACCAGGAGTACGACGGGATCATCCGGCGCGGCGCCAAGCTGATCTACGCGTACGCGGAGGCGACGGTGCCGCTGATCACGGTGATCACGCGGAAGGCGTTCGGCGGCGCGTACGACGTGATGGGCTCCAAGCACCTGGGCGCCGACTTGAACTTCGCCTGGCCGACGGCGCAGATCGCCGTGATGGGGGCGCAGGGCGCGGTCAACATCCTGCACCGCAAGAAGCTGGCCGCCGCCGGTACGCCCGAGGAGACCGAGCAGCTGCGCGCCCAGCTCACCCAGGAGTACGAGGACGCGCTGCTCAACCCGTATGTGGCGGCCGAGCGCGGTTATGTGGACGCGGTGATCCGCCCGGCGGAGACCCGCCGTCACATCACCCGTGGTCTGCGCACCCTGCGCACCAAGCGGGAACAGCTCCCGCCGAAGAAGCACGGCAACATCCCGCTGTGAGGAGGCTGCGATGACGATCGAGTCCATCGAATCCGGGCCGGGGTCCGCCGAGCCGCCCATCCGGGTCGTACGGGGCAACCCCACGCCCGAGGAGTTGGCGGCCGCGCTGGCGGTGGTGCGGGTGCGGGCTTCCGCGGTGGCGGCCGGGGAGCCGCGGCGTGCGGAGCCGAGCGCCTGGTCGGATCCGGCCCGCACCGTGCCGCGCTCGCTGCCGGCACCGGGTCCGGGCGCCTGGCGCCGCACGTTCTGGCCCGGCTGACGTTCCGCTGCCCCGCGCGACCACCATGGGCGCATGCTGTGGTCCGATCCCCGAGACGAGCCGCCGCCGGAGATGAGCGGTGTCCAGCAGAAGCTCAACCGCCTCGGCTGGGTGCTGCTGGTGGTCACCGGTGTGGTGATGCTGCTGCTGTTGTCCGTCGCGTACTCGTGAGGACCCGGGCTCGGCAGGCGCGCCGACTCCTTACGATGGCCCGCATGAATGCACCGCGTCTCGTACTGGCTTCCGCGTCCATCCCCGCCCGTCTCGCGCTGCTGCGGCAGGCGGGGATGGAGCCGGAGGTGATCGTCAGCGGGGTGGACGAGGACGCGCTCAGCGCCCCGACCCCGTCCGAACTGGCCCGGGTGCTGGCCGAGGCGAAGGCCACGGCGGTCGCGGGCCGCCAGGAGACGGCGGGCGCGCTGGTCGTCGGCTGCGACTCGGTGCTGGAGCTGGACGGGCTGCCGCTGGGCAAGCCGGCGGACGCCGAGGACGCGACGGCGCGTTGGAAGAACATGCGGGGCCGCTCGGGCGTGCTGCACACCGGGCACTGCGTCATCGACAATCGGGCCACGAGCGCACGGCGCTCGGTGACGGCTTCCACGACGGTGCACTTCGGGCAGCCGACGGACGAGGAGATCGCCGCCTATGTCGCCAGCGGCGAACCGCTGCACGTGGCAGGCGCTTTCACCCTCGACGGGCGCTCGGGACCGTTCATCGACGGTATCGAGGGCGACCACGGCAATGTGCTGGGCCTGTCGCTGCCCACGCTGCGCAGGCTGCTGCGTGAGCTGGGCGTCGCCCTCACGGACCTGTGGGCTCCGCGCTGATCCCGGACCCGTCGGCGGGGTGGCCGACGGTGCGGTCGGCGGGCTCCTCCATGGCCTCGCCGTACCAGGTCAACGACCAGACGATGAGGCCGAGAACGGCCATCATCACCGTGAACGCCAGCCAGCCGACCAGGCCGACGCAGAAGGCACCGAGCACCCCGTGCACCACCGCACAGCTGATCAGCACGATGCGCCAGAAGCCGCGCGGCGGCAGGTCACGTACCGCCGTGCGCACGAGGATCGCCGCGCAGCTGAGCACATAGCCGCCGACGAGTACGGCTCCGATCACCGCCGAGACCGTCATCGCGCGCGGTTCGATGCCCGCCAGGGACATCTGCTGGGCGTCGGCGACCTTGCCGAGGAAGAGATTGAGCCCCACGAGCACGGCTGCTTCCACCGTGAGCACCGACGCGGTCACCGCGGCCACTGCCCGTCTGCGCCCTGCCACTTGGCCACCTCTTCCGTCGCTGCGCATCCGCGGGGTGCGGGGCGGCGCCGGTTGGCCGCCCGTTCGTCCGCCCGACGCGCTCACCGCAGTTCGTCGTCGTTCTCGTGCTGCGTTACTCCGGGTACGTCGCTGGCAGGGCGAACGCTACTCACGGGTACGGGCCGGGGCAAGGGAAACGGCGCAAAGCAAAATTTCCCCCTTCGAGTCGTAGGGACTCCACAAAGACTCAGCCTCCAGACGCACGACTCCGACAGAGAGCTAGCCCACATGCCCGAGGCGGCCGATCCCGCGCCAAATGCGGCGTACCGTGGGACAACGAGGGGAGATCCGGTTCTGCGCGACCCGCGGGTGACACTCCGTGTGGGCAAGCTCACCCCCCTTGGCGGCTCGGCCTCAGGTGTCGCCTGTACCTAAACTCAGCTTGTTTCAAGGAGGGAGCCATCGTGCGCAAGGTGCTCATCGCCAACCGCGGCGAAATCGCCGTCCGCGTCGCCCGCGCGTGCCGGGATGCGGGAATCGCGAGCGTCGCCGTCTATGCCGAGCCGGACCGGGACGCGCTGCACGTCCGCGTGGCCGACGAGGCATTCGCCCTGGGCGGTGACACCCCGGCGGCAAGCTATCTGGATGTCACCAAGGTGCTGAAGGCCGCCGCCGATTCGGGCGCCGACGCCGTGCACCCCGGCTACGGATTCCTCTCCGAGAACGCCGACTTCGCCCAGGCCGTCATCGACGCGGGCCTCAACTGGATCGGCCCGCCCCCGCAGGCCATCCGCGACCTGGGGGACAAGGTCGCCGCGCGGCACATCGCCCAGCGCGCGGGCGCGCCCCTGGTCGCGGGCACCAAGGACCCGGTCTCCGGCTCGGAAGAGGTCGTGGCCTTCGCCGAGGAGAACGGGCTGCCCATCGCCATCAAGGCCGCCTTCGGCGGCGGCGGGCGCGGTCTGAAGGTCGCCCGCACGCTGGAGGAGGTCCCCGAGCTGTACGACTCGGCGGTGCGCGAGGCCGTGGCCGCCTTCGGCCGCGGTGAGTGCTTCGTCGAGCGCTATCTGGACCGGCCCCGGCACGTGGAGACCCAGTGCCTGGCCGACAAGCACGGCAACGTGGTCGTCGTCTCCACCCGTGACTGCTCCCTCCAGCGCCGTCACCAGAAGCTGGTGGAGGAGGCCCCCGCGCCGTATCTGACGGACGAGCAGAACGCGGAGCTGTACCGCGCGTCCAAGGCCATCCTGCGCGAGGCCGGCTACGAGGGCGCGGGCACCTGCGAATTCCTGGTGGGCCAGGACGGCACCATCTCCTTCCTGGAGGTCAACACCCGCCTCCAGGTCGAGCACCCGGTGACCGAGGAGGTCACCGGCATCGACCTGGTCCGCGAGATGTTCCGGATCGCCGACGGCGAGGAACTCGGCTACGACGACCCCCCGCTGCGCGGTCACTCCTTCGAGTTCCGTATCAACGGCGAGGACCCGGGCCGCAACTTCCTTCCGGCGCCGGGGACGGTGACGACGTTCGCCCCGCCGTCCGGCCCCGGCGTTCGGCTCGACGCGGGTGTCGAGTCGGGTTCGGTGATCGGCCCGGCCTGGGACTCGCTGCTCGCCAAGCTCGTCGTCTCCGGCGCCACCCGGCAGCAGGCCCTGCAGCGGGCCGCGCGGGCGCTGGACGAGTTCGAGGTGACCGGGATGGCCACCGCGATCCCCTTCCACCGCACGGTGGTGCGGGACGCCGCTTTCGCACCGGAGGTGAACGGCCGCGAGGGCCGGCCCTTCGACGTCCACACCCGGTGGATCGAGACGGAGTTCGTCAACGACATCAAGCCGTTCGCCGCCGCCACCTCGCCGGACACGGAGGAGGACGAGGCCGCGGGCCGGGAGACCGTCGTCGTCGAGGTCGGCGGCAAACGGCTGGAGGTGTCGCTGCCGTCCTCGCTGGGCATGCCGCTGGCGCGGGCCGCCGTCGAGGGTGGTGCCCGCAAGCCGCGGCGGAAGGCCGGCAAGAAGTCCGGCTCCGCCGTCTCCGGTGACGCGCTCGCCTCCCCGATGCAGGGCACCATCGTCAAGGTCGCCGTCGAGGAGGGTCAGCAGGTCGAGGAGGGCGAACTCATCATCGTCCTGGAGGCGATGAAGATGGAGCAGCCGCTGAACGCGCACCGCTCCGGCACCGTCAAGGACCTCCGTGCGGAGATCGGCGCTTCCGTGACCTCGGGCGCCGTGATCTGCGAGATCAAGGACTGATCTGCGGGATCAAGGATTGAGCACCCGTTCCTTCCGCCGCGCACCCCGCAGGACGGGGTGCGCGGCGGAAGCGGTTCAGCGCCGCCGGGGCGCCAGGTCGGCCACCCGGGGCGGAGCCGCCGAGGCGGACCTGAGGTGGGTGGGAGGCGTGCCCCCCGACTGACCTGCCGGGCCCCCGGCGGGGTTCCCCGCCTGCGAGGCGGCCCGGCGGGGGGTGGGCATGGGCACTTCGGGCCGTCCCCTCTCCTGGGGGGACGGCGCGGTCCCGGCGACGGCGATCTGGACGCCGCGGTCGGCGAGGGCCTGCAACTCCGTCTCCGCACGGTCGTCGTGCGCAGGTGGCTCGTCCGTCACCAGCCGGGTGATCACATCGGTGGGCACCGTCTGGAACATGGTGTCGGTCCCCAGCTTGGTGTGGTCGGCGAGGACCACGACCTCGCCGGCCGCCTGCACCAGTGCCCGGTCCACGCTCGCGGAGAGCATGTTGGAGGTGGACAGGCCGCGTTCGGCCGTCAGCCCGCTTCCGGACAGGAAGGCGCGGGAGACCCGCAGCCCCTGCAGGGACTGTTCGGCGCCGCTGCCGACCAGCGCGTAGTTGGAGCCGCGCAGGGTGCCTCCGGTCATCACCACCTCCACGCGGTTGGCGTGTGCCAACGCCTGCGCCACCAGCAGCGAGTTGGTGACGACGGTCAGGCCGGGCACTCTCGCGAGCCGCCGCGCGAGCTCCTGAGTCGTCGTTCCGGCTCCGACGACGACGGCCTCGCCCTCCGAGACGAGGCCCGCGGCGAGGTCGGCGATGGCCGTCTTCTCCGCGGTGGCCAGGTGGGATTTCTGGGGGAAGCCGGACTCCCGGGTGAAACCTCCCGGCAGCACGGCCCCGCCGTGACGGCGGTCGAGGAGTCCTTCGGCCTCCAGCGCCCGTACGTCACGGCGCACGGTCACCTCAGAGGTCTGGACGACGCGGGCGAGCTCACGGAGCGAGACGGCTCCGTTGGCGCGCACCATTTCAAGGATCAATTGACGACGTTCCGCAGCGAACACGGAACTGACAGTAACGCCAACGACCGTCTGCTTTCAGCGCTATGCACGGATTAACAGAAGTTGTTCGTACGGCGACACCGAACGTGATATAGGGGATCGTTTGGGGCAACGCCCCGATCGGTGCCCCCCACGTCCGTCACTCAGTGCAGTTCGGCGATCTTCCGCGTGTGCAGCTGGCGGGCGACCTCGGCGATCGACCCCGTGAGCGAGGGATACACGGTGAACGTGTTCGCGATCTGCTCGACGGTCAGATTGTTGTCAACGGCGATCGAGATCGGATGGATCAGCTCGCTGGCCCGTGGCGCGACGACCACACCCCCGACGATGATCCCGGTACCGGGACGGCAGAACAGCTTCACGAAACCGTCCCTGATGCCCTGCATCTTGGCCCGCGGATTGCGCACCAGCGGCAGCTTGACGACCCGCGCCTCGATGGCGCCCTTGTCGACATCCGCCTGGCTGTAGCCGACCGTCGCGATCTCCGGGTCGGTGAAGACGTTCGCCGAGACCGTCCTGAGGTCGAGCGGATTCACCGTGTCGCCCAGGAAGTGGTACATCGCGATCCGGCCCTGCATGGCCGCGACGGAGGCGAGCGCCAGGACACCGGTGCAGTCGCCCGCGGCGTAGACGCCGGGGGCCGTGGTACGGGAGACCTTGTCGGTCCAGATGTGGCCCGACTCCTTGAGCCGGACCCCCGCCTCCTCCAGCCCCATGTCGGCGGTGTTGGGAATCGCACCGACCGCCACCAGACAGTGGGTGCCGGTGATCGTACGGCCGTCCTGGAGGGTGACCTCCACCCGGTCGTCGTCCGTCCTCTTGGCGGAGGCGGCACGGGAGCGGCTCATCACGTTCATGCCCCGCCGCCGGAAGACGTCCTCCAGAACCGCCGCCGCGTCCGGGTCCTCCCCGGGGAGGACCCGGTCACGGGAGGAGACCAGGGTGACCTGCGAGCCCAGGGCCTGATAGGCGCCCGCGAACTCGGCACCGGTGACGCCGGAGCCGATGACGATCAGCTCCTCGGGCTGTTCCTGGAGGTCGTAGAGCTGCGTCCAGTTCAGGATGCGCTCCCCGTCCGGGCGGGCGTCGGGGATCTCACGCGGGTGGCCGCCCGTGGCGATCAGCACCGCGTCCGCGGTGAGCTGCTCCTGGCTGCCGTCCGCCGCCGTGACGGTGACGACGCGGGAGCCGTCGGTCGCCTGACCGGGCTCCAGGCGGCCCCGGCCCCGGACGACACGGCCCCCCGCACGGGTGACCGCAGCCGTGATGTCGTGCGACTGGGCGAGAGCGAGGCGCTTGACCCGGCGGTTGACCTTGCGGATGTCGACACCGACCACCCGGGCCGGATCGTCCGGGTCGTGCGTGGTGTCCTCGACCCGGATACCGAGCTCCTCGTAGGAGGAGTCGAAGTTGGTCATCACCTCGGCGGTGGCGATGAGCGTCTTGGACGGTACGCAGTCGGTGAGCACCGAGGCGCCGCCGAGGCCGTCGCAGTCGACGACGGAGACCTCCGCGCCGAGTTGCGCCGCCACCAGGGCTGCTTCGTATCCGCCAGGGCCGCCGCCGATGATCACGATCCGAGTCACATGCTCCATTGTCCCGCACCCGTCACAACTCCACCCCCTGGGGGTCGCCGCCATGGCTGAGGGGGCCCGCCTGGGCCCCCTCCCCGTTGTTGGGGGCTCCTCGGGTGGG
>NZ_JAGPXJ010000016.1:0-109615 GCF_018070605.1 Streptomyces sp. B15 | reverse complement strand
CGGTGTGGGTCGATTGCGGGGCCGGGCCCCGGGGTGCACCTTCCGCGCCGGGGGGCCCGGCCCGTTCTCGTGGAGCAAAAGGGCACCCCCACCCGTGAGGGTGAGGGTGCCCTTTTGCCGTCGGCGCCGTGAGGGCGGCGCTCAGCGCTTGCGGAGGCGGAACGTCAGGGACAGGGCCTCGTCCTCGAAGGTGGGGCCCTCCACCTCGTTCGGATCGCCCTGGGCGAACTCCTCGGCGAGGACCTCCTCGGCGATGAGGAAGGTGTGCTCGGCCAGGGCGCGGGCCACCTCCTCGTCGTCGGACTGCCAGCGCAGCTCGATCCGGTCGGCGACATCGAGCCCGGAGTTCTTACGGGCCTCCTGGATGAGCCGGATGGCATCGCGGGCCAGGCCCGTGCGCCGCAGCTCGGGGGAGATCTCCAGATCGAGCGCGACGGTGGCGCCCGAGTCGGAGGCCACCGACCAGCCCTCCCGGGGCGTCTCGGTGATGATGACCTCCTCCGGGCCGAGGGCGACGGTCTCGCCGTTCACCTGCACGGTGGCGGTGCCCTCCCGCAGGGCCACCGACAGGGCGGCGGCGTCGGCCTCGGCGATGGCCTTGGCGACGGTCTGGGTCTCCTTGCCGAACCGGCGGCCCAGCGCCCGGAAGTTGGCCTTGGCCGTGGTGTCGACGAGCGAGCCGCCGACCTCCGAGAGGGAGGCGAGCTGCTCGACGTTCAGCTCCTCCGTGATCTGGGTGCGCATCTCGGGGGAGAGGGTCTCGAAGCCGTGCGCGGCGATGAGCGCGCGGGACAGCGGCTGGCGGGTCTTGACGCCGGACTCGGCGCGCGAGGCGCGGCCCAGCTCCACCAGCCGGCGCACCAGCAGCATGTCCTGGGACAGCTCGGGGTCGATACGGCTGAGGTCGGCCTGCGGCCAGGAGGTCAGATGGACCGAGTCGGGGGCCCCTGGGGTGACCGGGACGACGAGGTCCTGCCAGACGCGCTCGGTCAGGAACGGGGTGATCGGCGCCATCAGCCTGGTGACCGTCTCGATCACGTCGTGCAGCGTACGCAGCGCCGCGGCGTCGCCCTGCCAGAAGCGGCGGCGGGAGCGGCGGACGTACCAGTTGGACAGGTCGTCGACGAAGGTGGACAGCAGCTTGCCGGCGCGCTGGGTGTCGTAGCCGTCCATGGCGAGGGTGACCTGGTCGATCAGGGCGTGCAGTTCGCTCAGCAGCCAGCGGTCCAGCAGCGGGCGCTTGTGCGGCGCCGGGTCGGACTCGGAGGGCGCCCAGCCGGCCGTGCGGGCGTAGAGGGCCTGGAAGGCGACCGTGTTCCAGTACGTCAGCAGGGTCTTGCGGACGACTTCCTGGATGGTGCCGTGGCCGACCCGGCGCGCGGCCCAGGGGGAGCCGCCCGCGGCCATGAACCAGCGCACCGCGTCCGCGCCGTGCTGTTCCATCAGCGGGATGGGCTCCAGGATGTTACCCAGGTGCTTGGACATCTTGCGGCCGTCCTCGGCGAGGATGTGGCCGAGGCAGACGACGTTCTCGTACGACGACTTGTCGAACACGAGGGTGCCGACAGCCATCAGGGTGTAGAACCAGCCGCGGGTCTGGTCGATGGCCTCCGAGATGAACTGCGCCGGATAGCGCTTCTCGAACAGCTCCTTGTTCTTGTACGGGTAGCCCCACTGGGCGAAGGGCATGGAGCCGGAGTCGTACCAGGCGTCGATGACCTCCGGGACGCGCTCCGCCTCCAGCGTGCAGCCCTCGGTGGGGCAGCCGAAGGTGACCGCGTCGATGTAGGGGCGGTGCGGGTCGAGGCCCGACTGGTCGCTGCCGGACAGCTCGCTCAGCTCGGCCAGCGAGCCGACACAGGTGAGGTGGCCCTCCTCGCAGCGCCAGATGGGCAGCGGTGTGCCCCAGTAGCGGTTGCGGGACAGCGCCCAGTCGATGTTGTTGTCGAGCCAGTCGCCGTAGCGGCCGTGCTTGACCGAGTCGGGGAACCAGTTGGTCGCCTCGTTCTCCCGCAGCAGCGCTTCCTTGACCTGCGTCGTGCGGATGTACCAGGACGGCTGCGGGTAGTAGATGAGGGCCGTGTGGCAGCGCCAGCAGTGGGGGTAGCTGTGTTCGTAGGCCACGTGCCGGAACAGGATGCCGCGGGCCTCCATGTCCGCCACCAGGGCCTCGTCGGCCTTCTTGAAGAACTGGCCGCCGACCAGGTCCAGGTCGGGCTCGAAGGTGCCGTCCGAGCGGACGGGCACCACCGGGGAGATCCCGTTGGCGCGGGCCACCCGGAAGTCGTCCTCACCGAAGGGCGCCAGGTGCACCATGCCGGTGCCGTCCTCGGTGGTGACATAGGTGTCGTTGACGACGAAGTGCGCATCGGGGATGTCGACCAGCTCGAAGGGGCGCTGGTAGTGCCAGCCGTTCATCTCCCGGCCCGTGTAGCGCTCGCCCGTGATGTGCCAGCCTTCCCCGAGCGCCTTGTCCACCAGCGGCTCGGCGACGAGGATCTTGTCGGTGCCGTCGGAGGCGACGACATAGGTGACGTCCGGGTGCGTGGCCACGGCCAGGTTGGAGACCAGCGTCCAGGGCGTGGTCGTCCACACCATCAAGGACGCCTCGCCGGCCAGCGGGCCGGAGGTGAGCGGCATCCGGACGTAGACGGAGGGGTCCACCACCGTCTCGTAGCCCTGCGCCAGCTCGTGGTCGGACAGGCCGGTGCCGCAGCGGGGGCACCAGGGAGCGACGCGATGGTCCTGGACCAGCAGGCCCTTGGTGAAGATCTGCTTGAGCGACCACCAGACCGACTCGATGTACTCGGGGTTCATCGTGCGGTAGGCGTCGTCCAGGTCGACCCAGTAGCCCATCCGGGTGGTCAGCTCGGCGAAGGCGTCGGTGTGGCGGGTCACCGACTCGCGGCACTTGGCGTTGAACTCGGCGATGCCGTAGTTCTCGATGTCCTGCTTGCCGTTGAAGCCCAGCTCCTTCTCCACGGCCAGCTCGACCGGCAGGCCGTGGCAGTCCCAGCCGGCCTTGCGGGCCACGTGGTAGCCGCGCATGGTGCGGAAGCGGGGGAAGACGTCCTTGAAGACGCGGGCCTCGATGTGGTGCGCTCCCGGCATGCCGTTCGCGGTGGGCGGGCCCTCGTAGAAGACCCACTCGGGGCGCCCTTCGGACATCTCGAGGCTGCGGGCGAACACCTTGCTCTCGCGCCAGAAGTCGAGCACCGCGCGCTCCAGCGCGGGCAGGTCGACCTGGGCGGGCACCTGGTTGTATTGCATCGGCGGGTCTTCTTCCTCCGGCGGACATCGGGAAGATGCTGCGCGTCTTCGCTTCCGTCGGAGGGACGAGCTCGCCTGCCTGGCCGGCTGCGGACCCGCGGTACCACCCTCCTTGACGGCGGGCCGTGCCCACCGCCCCCTCATTGGGACAGCGCTGCCGGTTCTACTCGCCCGGAGGGGTTGCGCTCCTTCGGGTTTTCTTCCGGCGGCTCCGGGGTGATCTTCACGCCGCGCTCGCCTCCGGGCTCCCACCGTCCCCGGATCGCTCTGGGCTGCTCACGGACGCTACTCGTCCCCATCGACGCCTTTCGCCGTCCCCAGTGTACGGGGATTCGCCCGCGGCAACGGACCGGTTTTCGAGCGCCCGGGCGGGGCACAAAGGTTGCAGACCGGCGTGCCCCGTTGCCGTGTGCTTGAAGTCGATTTATCGTTCCGGTCACGTTTCGCGAGCAAGATCACAAAATGTGAAGGGGCCGCGGTCATGGTGGCGGAGGAGAGCGCC
This sequence comes from Streptomyces sp. B15, assembly GCF_018070605.1. Classification (NCBI taxonomy): domain Bacteria; kingdom Bacillati; phylum Actinomycetota; class Actinomycetes; order Kitasatosporales; family Streptomycetaceae; genus Streptomyces; species Streptomyces sp. B15. The sequence continues at coordinate 105,843 of NZ_JAGPXJ010000016.1, read as the reverse complement.
GCGAAGAAGACGGCAGCATCGAAGAAGGCCACAGACGCCGGGGACAGGACCGCGGCAGCGAAGAAGGTTCCCGGCAAGGCGGCTCCGGCGAAGAAGTCGGTCGCCAAGAAGGTACCGGCCAAGAAGGCATCGGCGAAGAAGGCGGGGGCGAAGAAGGCACCGGCGAAGAAGGCTCCGGCGAAGAAGGCCGCGGCGAAAAGGACCGCGGGGGAACGGGCGGCGGCGGAAGTGACGGCGGCCGAGGCGGCAGCGGACCGGCCGGAAGGCGTCGCACAGGCGCCCGACGAGCAGGCCGCGCAGACGACGACGGGAGCAGGGACGGTGGCTGCGAAGAAGACTCCGGCGGTGACGGAGGCCGAGGCGGTGCCCTCGGCGCGGAGCGGGGTGGGCTCGGCGGCCCCCGGCGAACTGCCGGTACGCCCGGACGAGGACCCCTGGACGCCGGAAGAGGTCGAGGAGGCGCGCTCGGGGCTGCGGGACGAGGCCGGGCGGCTGCGACAGGAGATCGTCTCCGCCGAGGAGGCGCTCAGCGGTCTGATGCGGGACTCGGGCGACGGCGCCGGTGACGACGACGCCGACACCGGGACCAAGAACATCACCCGCGAACACGAGATGGCGCTGGCCGCCAACGCGCGCGAGATGCTCTATCAGAGCGAGCGGGCGCTGGAGCGGCTGGACGCGGGGACGTACGGGCTGTGCGAGAACTGCGGCAAGCCCATCGGGAAGGCCAGGATGCAGGCGTTTCCGCGGGCCACGCTGTGCGTGGAGTGCAAGCAGAAGCAGGAGCGCCGCTGATCGCGGGTCAACGCCGTGACCGTCGCCGTCCGCGTGTGTCGTACCCTCAAAGCGTGACTGAGGTGGAGCGGCCTGTCGATGGCCCCGACGACAGCGCGGCCGGCGGCGGCGAGGACGAGCGCACGGAAGAGGAGTCTTCCGCTCCGGAGCGGCGCAGGCGCCGGATCGGTGTGCTGGTCTCGGTGGCCGGGCTCGCTCTGGCGCTGGATCTGGTCAGCAAGCTGCTGGTGGTCGCCAAGCTGGAGAACCACGCGCCGATCGAACTGCTCGGCTCCTGGCTCCAGCTGAACGTCATCCGCAACCCCGGCGCCGCCTTCGGCCTGGGCGAGGCGCTGACGCTGCTGCTGACCGCCATCGCGGTGACCGTCGTGGTGGTGATCGCGCGGATCGCCCGCAAGCTCTACAGCACCCCCTGGGCGATCGCGCTCGGACTGCTGCTGGGCGGTGCGTGCGGCAATCTGACCGACCGCATCTTCCGCGCGCCGGGCGTCTTCCAGGGCGCCGTCGTGGACTTCATCGCGCCCAAGCACTTCGCCGTCTTCAACCTCGCCGACTCGGCCATCGTGTGCGGCGGCATCCTGATCGTGCTGCTCTCCTTCCGCGGCCTGGACCCGGACGGGACCGTCCACCGGGACTGAGCCCCACCGGGCCCGGCGCCGTCGCCGCGGCGTTCAGCCGCCGTGACCGCCGTCGCGGGGAACCTCGACCCGCACGCCGTAGGCGCCCTCGTCCCCGCCGCCGGTGACGGTGATCCGTATGCCGCCCGGAAAGGTGTGGCTCTCGCCGGGGGCGAAGGGCGCGTCCGACATCTCGGCCAGTTCGGTGGGCAGCCGGCCCGCGCAGGCGGCCCCGCCGCTGCTGCGGGGCCGGGAGTCGACGACGCGGACGGGCCCCTCACCGGTGGGCTTGGCGGAGTCGACGGTGTAGAGGAGTACGCCCTCCGCGCAGATGTCCTGGTCCAGGCCGGAGCGGGTGCGCGCCTCGGCGACGATCGCGCGGTGCCTGCCCGTCCGTATGACGGTCAGGCCCGCGTCGGTGGAGCTGACCGGGGAGAGGGAGTGCTCGGTGGTGCCGGCCGAGGTGACGCAGCCGACCCGGGAGCGGGGCAGCCAGCCGAACTTCCACTTGTGCCAGCCCAGCAGGTCGGAGATCCCGGCCATGCTCATGGTGTCCCAGCCGCCCGCGTACTCGACGGAGGCGTTCTCGGAGACGTTGTAGAGGTCGGGCAGGCCGTAGAGGTGGTGGGCCTCGTGCACGAAGTTGCCCCGCTGCCACAGCGCCGAGTCGGAGGCGCGGCCGAAGATCAGTGCCGCTCCGTGCACCCGGGTGCCCGCTGCCCTGAGCCCGTCGAAGGTGTGGGCCTGGGAGACGGTCGGTGCGGCGGGCAGATTGCTGTCGGCGACGATGAAGACGAGATCGGCGCCGTGCACGTCGGTGCCCTGGCGCTGTGCGGCCTCGAGCGCGTCCTGGACGTAGCCGCGCATCAGACCGGTCGGGATGCCGCGGGTGATCCCGTAGGAGGACCACGGCCGCGGCATGCGTATCCAGTCGGAGCTGGACCGGGTCTCCAGCCGGTACTTCCCGAACGAGGCCCGGTCCCAGAAGCGGTTGCCGTACCGGGAGAAGAAGCGGGCGCGCTCCCGGGCCGGAGTCACCGCGGGGTGGTCGCTGAAGTCGACCATCAGCATCAGCGCCCGCTTGTGGCCCTGGGGGTGTACATAGGCGGAGTCGAGCGGGCCCTCGTCGGTGCCGGTGCCGGGTGCTATGGCGCAGGGGCCCGAGATACCGGCGGCTGCCGCCGTCTCGATCGGGGTCACGGTGAGGCAGGCGGTGGCCAGCGCGGTGGCCACCGCCAGCGCGCGCCGACGGGTGGGGCTGCGGCGTATGCCGGACTTCGCGCCGGCCTCCGGCGCGGAGTGCTTCGGTGTCCTGCGCGGCGTCATCGGCCATTCCCTCCGGTTTCGCTCGCCGGTCCCGAGGCTGTTGTCACACCGTCGGCCCAGGGAGGGCCCGTCGCACTCCGGGGAGGGCTGCGCGAGTGAGGCGGTTCGCGGCGGAGCCGTCCGCGCGGGACCGCGGAGGGCGCGGAGGGCGCCCGGACGGTGTTCCGCCTACCGCCGACCAGGCGACGTGCGGTGGGTACCTGGCCGTCCGGCATACTCGATCAGGTGAGCACGCTTCCTGAAACCCGCACCCTGCCCGTACCCGACGGCCTCGAAGGCGAGCGCGTCGATGCCGCGCTCGCCCGGATGTTCGGCTTCTCGCGGACCAAGGCGGCGGAACTGGCCGCGGGCGGGAAGGTGCTGCTGGACGGGGCACCGGCGGGCAAGTCCGACCGGGTGCAGGGCGGGGCCTGGATCGAGGTCGAGATGCCCAGGCAGGCGCAGCCGGTACAGATCGTCGCCGAGCCGGTCGAGGGCATGGAGATCGTCCATGACGACGACGACATCGTGGTGATCGTCAAGCCGGTGGGTGTCGCGGCCCATCCCAGCCCGGGCTGGAGCGGCCCCACCGTCATCGGCGGGCTGGCCGCCGCCGGGTACACCATCGCCACCTCGGGCGCCGCCGAGCGGCAGGGCATCGTGCACCGGCTGGACGTGGGCACCTCGGGGCTGATGGTCGTCGCCAAGTCCGAGCGGGCCTACACGCTGCTCAAGCGGCAGTTCAAGGAGCGCACCGTCGACAAGCGCTACCACGCGCTCGTCCAGGGCCACCCCGACCCGCTCAGCGGCACCATCGACGCCCCCATCGGCCGTCACCCGCAGCACGACTACAAGTGGGCGGTCACCTCCGACGGCAAGCCCTCGGTGACCCACTACGACCTGATCGAGGCGTTCCGCGCCGCCAGCCTGCTCGACATCAAGCTGGAGACCGGCCGCACCCACCAGATCCGGGTGCACATGGCCGCCCACCGGCACCCCTGCGTGGGCGACCTCACCTACGGCGCCGACCCGACGCTGGCCAAACGGCTGCGGCTGGAGCGCCAGTGGCTGCACGCGGTGCGGCTCGGCTTCGAGCACCCGGGCGACGGGAGCCGGGTCGAGTACGAGAGTGCCTACCCGGCGGATCTGCAGGCCGCACTGGACAAGGTGCGCGCCGAGAGCTCCTGATCCATGGATCAGCTCGCCCTCTTCTTCGCCCTGCTGCTCGCCGCCGTGCTGATGGTCCCGCTGGGGGACAAGCTCAAGCTGCCCTCGCCGGTGCTGATGACGATCTTCGGCGGGATACTGGCGCTGATCCCCTCCATCCCGAACGTCTCGCTGCCGCCCGAGTACATCCTGCCGCTGGTGCTGCCGCCGCTGATCTACGCGGCGGCCCAGCGCACCTCCTGGCGGCAGTTCGCGGCGAACAAGCGGCCGATCTTCCTGATGGCCGTCGCGCTGGTCTTCGTCACCACCGCCGCGGTGGCGGCCGTCGCCAATGCGCTGGTACCCGCGCTCGGTGTCGCCGGGGCCGTGGCGCTGGGCGCACTGGTGGCGCCGCCCGACCCGGTGGCCGCCACCGCCGTCGCCGGGAACCTCGGGCTGCCTCGGCGGCTGGTCTCCGCACTGGAGGGCGAGGGCCTGTTCAACGACGTGACGGCGATCACCCTCTATCACGTCGCCATCGCCGCCGCCGTGACGGGCTCGTTCTCGCTGCCCGTCGCCGTGGGCGAACTGGTGCTCTCCGCGGTGGTGGCCGTCGCCGTCGGGCTGGGGCTCGGCTGGCTCACCGGCAAGCTGATGGTCTACCTCGGCGACGCCACCTTGCAGAGCGGGCTGAGCCTGTTGGTGCCGTTCGCCTCCTACGTGCTCGCCGAGGAGCTGATGGGTTCGGGAGTGCTCGCCGTGCTGACGACGGCGCTCTACCTGGCGTCCGGACACGCGGTGGACGCGGACGACGTACAGGGCAGGCTGGCCGGACAGACGTTCTGGCAGATCGTGGACACCCTGGTCACCGGTATCGCGTTCGGGCTGATCGGGCTCGAACTGCACACCATCTTCGGCACCGTCCAGGAGGACTGGCGGCAGCTGCTGCCGGCGGCTCTCGCCGTCGTCGGTGTCGTGGTCGTCCTGCGGCTGCTGTGGCTGCTGCCCTCCGCCTGGCTGGCGCAACGGCTGCACCAGCGCAAGGACCTGGACGAGGACATCCCGCGCAACTGGCGGGAGACCGTCGTGGTGTGGTGGGCCGGGATGCGCGGGGTGGCCTCGGTCGCGCTGGCGCTGGCCGTCCCGCTGTCCGTCGAGCCGGAGGCCGGGGGCGGCGCGTTTCCCGGCCGGGAGGCGATCATCTTCATCGCCTTCGCGGTGGTGATCGTGACCTTGATCTTCCAGGGGCTGACGCTGCCCAGGCTGGTGCGGCGGCTGAAGGTGCAGTCCGACAGCGCCGCCGAGCGTGAGCTGGAGCGGCAGCTGGCGCTGCGGGTCGCCAAGGCGGCCCGCAAGCGGCTCAAGGAGATCGAAGAGGTCGAGGAGTTGCCCGAAGAGGTCTCCGAGGCGCTGGTGCGCCGGGCCTGGGACGTGGGCGCGCGGATCTCCCCCGAGATCGTCGGTGAGGAGCGCCGGGCCGCGCACAGCAAGCGGGTGGCCCGGGCGCAGAAGATCCGGCGGCTCCAGGGCGAGCTGCTCTCGGCCGCCCGGCACGAGGTGATCGCCGCGCGCGGCGAGGCAGGTGTCGACCCGGAGGTGGTGGACCGGGTGTTGCACCAGCTCGATGTCCGCAGCTTCCGGGGGACCTGAGCCGGATTGCGGCCGGACTGCGGCCGGGGCCCGGCCGCGCGCGGGCTAGACCAGCTTCTCCTGCTGGATGTACCGGATGCCCGGCAGCGCCTGAGGGTGGTAGGTCTTCAGCCAGGTGATCAGCTGCTCGCGGAGCGCGCAGCGCAGCGTCCACAGGTCGTCCGAGGAGCGTGCGGTCACCGCGACCCGTACCTCGATCGTGGTGGGTGTGCTGTCGGTGACCACCACGCTCCAGCTGCGTCCGTCCCACTCGTCGCTCGCCCGCACCAGCTCCTCCGTCTTGGCGCGCAGCTCCGCGACGGGGGCCGTGTGGTCGAGTTGGAGATAGACGGTGCCGGTCATCTGCGCGCCGCCGCGCGACCAGTTCTCGAACGGCTTGTTGGTGAAGTAGGAGACCGGCATCGTGATCCGGCGCTCGTCCCAGGTGAGGATCACCAGGTAGGAGACGGTGATCTCCTCGACCGTGCCCAGCTCGCCGTCCACCACGACCTCGTCGCCGATCCGCACCATGTCGCCGAAGGCGATCGACAGCCCGGCGAACAGATTGCCCAGCGTCGACTGGGCGGCGATACCGGCGACGATCCCCAGCACACCGGCCGAGGCCAGCATCGAGGTGCCGAACGTCTTCATACCGGGGAACTGGAGCAGCACCGCCGCCACCGCGATCACCGTCACCACGGCGGTGATCAGCCGCCGGATCAGCGTGAGCTGGGTGCGCACCCGTCGGCCCCGCGCCGGGTCGTGGGTGGCGCCCGCGTACCGGGTGGCGATCGTCTCGGTTATCGCGGCGACGAGCCGCAGGATCAGCCAGGCCGAGGCCGCGACCAGGACGATGGTCAGCCAGCGGTCGACACCGGCTCTGTGGTTCTTGGCCAGTTCGGTGCTGTCGAAGAAGGCGCTGACCAGCGCGACGAACATGACCGCCTGGAACGGGAAGCGGCCGCTGCGCAGCAGCCCCCACATCGGGGTCTCCGGGTGGCGGGCGTCCAGGCGCACCATCAGCCGGTCGACGGCCCAGGCGAGGATGTACGAGAGCACGATCGCGCCACCGAAGACGATGACGGGCCGGAGCACGTTCTCCATGGTCGTCCTACTCCTCGCTTTCCTGGCAGCGGCCCCCGGTCGCGGTACCGGGGCGGACCGGGCCGCGCGGGGGCTGCCCAAGGACCACGGACGACCGTACCTGGCACCATGTGGAGTACCCGGCTCCAGGGCTCACACCGGGGGCCCTTTGTGAAGGAAGTGACATTTCAGTGGCACCCGTAGCGATCGTTCTCCTCCACTCCGTGTGCGGGCTCACCGCGGACGTACGCGCCGCGGCGGAGCGGCTCCGCGCCGCGGGGCACGAGGTGGTGACCCCCGACCTCTTCGACGGCCGGACCGCTTCCTCGGTGGAGGAGGGGATGCGCATGCGTGAGGAGGAGGGCAGCCCCGACCGCGACGAGCTGCTGCGGCGGGCCGTCGCCGCCACGGCGCCCCACTCCGACAAGGGCCTCGTCTATGCGGGCTTCTCGCTGGGCGGCTCCATCGCCCAGACCCTCGCGCTGGCGGACGAGAAGGCGCGCGCCCTGGTGCTGTTCTCCGGGACGTCGGACATTCCGGAGAGCGCCGCGGTGGACGGCCTCCCCGTACAGCTGCACGTCGGGGACCCGGACGCCTTCGAGCCGCACGACTGGCTGACCGCCTGGTATCTGCGGATGCAGCGCGCCGGCGCCGATGTGGAGGTGCACCGCTATCCGGGAGCCGCGCACCTGTACACCCATGCCGAGCTGCAGGACTACGACGAGGAGGCGGCCGAGCGCACCTGGCGCACGGTGCTGGGCTTCCTGGACACGCTGTAGGCGACGGCCTCAGCGCTCGCAGCGCCCCGTGCCCCGGCCCTTGTCCGGAGCGCAGATGTAGCCGCGGTCGGCGGCGCTGCCGCTGACGTAGCGGCCCACGCACTGGTCCGAGGACGCCAGGCCCCGCTCGCCGCACCAGTCGGCCGCGGCCCGGCCGTCGGAGAAGCCGCCGGAGGGGCCCGGGTGGTAGAACATCCAGTACCCCGGACGCAGTGAGGCGTGGCGGTCGCTGTCGATGTAGCGCACGCCGTCGGCCTTGCGGCTCAGCGCGGCGTGCATCTTGTCGCGTGCGCCGGTGCCGTCCGCCTTGGCGACCGAGCCCAGCTGTGCGACCCAGGTGTCGTCGGGCGTGCCCGGCCCGGTGGGGGATTCCGTGTCCGTGGGGGAGGCGGTGGGCTCCTTCGCCGGCTGCTCGCTCTTCTCCGCCTCCGGGTCCTTCTCCTCTTGCTGTTGCTTGTGCCTCTTCCCCTTCTCCTCCGTCTCCTCCATCTCCTTCGTCAGGGTGGGGCGAGCAGTGGGCTTGCCGTCGTCGGCGGCCGATGTGTCGTCTGGCCGCGTCAGCAGGAACACCCCGCCGGCGACGAGGACGGCAGCCACCACGGCCGCGCAGACGGCCGACGCGGCGCGGCCCCGCCGCCGGCCCCGGGCGTCTCCGTCGATGTGCGCGGGGGGTGGCGGAGGCGCGGAGGGCGCGCGGACGGGCAGCGACGTCTCGGTCGGCAGATACGGCGCCGCCTGGCGCCCCGAGGCGACCTGGTCCAGCATCCGTTCCAGTTCCGCCGCGTCGGGCCGGGCCGCCGCGTCCCGGACGAGTACGGCCCGCAGCACCGGGCCGAGGGCTCCGCTGCGCTCCGGCGGCGGCACCGGATCGTCGAGGACCGCGGCGATGGTGGCCAGCGTGGTGGCGCGGCGCAGCGGGCTGCGGCCCTCCGTGCACATGTACAGCGTCAGCCCCAGCGACCACAGATCACCGGCCGGTTCGTCGATCCCCCGGATGCGCTCCGGGGCGATGAACTCCGGTGAGCCCAGGAACTCCCCCGTCGCCGTCACCGTGGCGGAGCCCTGGAGCGCGGCGATACCGAAGTCGGTGAGCACCGCCGAACCGTCCGCGCGCAGCAGCACATTGCCGGGCTTCACATCGCGGTGCTGGATGCCCGCCGCGTGCGCCGTACGCAGCGCGGAGAGCATCTCGCGACCGAGCCGCGCCGCCTCCTGCGGGGTCAACGGGCCTTGCCGCAGCCGCTGTTCCAGCGAGGGGCCGTCCACCAGCTCCATCACCAGCCACGGGAAGGGTCCCTCGTCCACGATGTGGTGGATCGTCACCACGTGCGGATGGCTGAGCCGGGCGAGGGCGCGGGCCTCGCGCAGTACCCGCTCGCGCAGCGCCCGGGACCCGGCCGACCCGTCCAGCGCCGCGTCGGGGTCGCCGGGGTCGGCGGCCGGGGGCCGGACCTCCTTGAGCGCCACTTCGCGGTGCAGCGCCACATCCCGGGCCCGCCACACGGTGCCCATGCCCCCGGCCCCGAGCCGCTCCAGCAGCTCGAAACGCCCGTCGACGACCTGTCCGCGCCTGCCGCGCCCTCCCCCTGTCATGGGCTCAGCGTACGGCGCCGATGGCTCAGCGCACCGGCTGATATGTCCGCTCGACGCGCTGCGAGCCGGCGGTGGTGCGATAGGAGCGGCGCAGGGTGGCGGTGGCGTGCGCGTCGGTCTTGTCGGAGAGGACGTAGTAGTCCATCTGCGTCCGCGTCGCGTCCACGTCCAGCACCCCGAAGCCGTGCGAGTCCATGTCGACCCAGCGCACATGGCGGTTGGCGGCGCGTACGGCGGCCTCGGCGATGCCCGAGAGGGTGTCGGGAGCCACCCGCAGGGTGTCGTCGAGGTTGTCGGAGGTGACGGAGGTGATGACGAACTCGGTGGCGACCGGCGGCTCGTGGGGGTGGTCGGCGGCGCGCAGCGGCACCTCGTTGGCCCAGTTCATATGGATGTCGCCGGTCAGGAAGACGGTGTCGGTGACGCGGTTGTCGCGCAGGTGGGTGAGGAGTTCCCGCCGGTCGTCGGTGTAGCCGTCCCACTGGTCGGTGTTGACGGCCAGCCCTTCCCGGGGAACGCCCAGACACGCGGCGAGCGGACCGAGGAACTTGGCGGGGACCGAGCCGAACGCCACCGGGGAGATCATCACCGGGTTGCCGACCAGCTTCCACCGGGCCGGGGAGCCGGCCAGGCCCTTCTTCAGCCAGTCGAGCTGTCCGCGCCCGGTCAGTGTCCGGTCCGGGTCGTCGATGTCCTTGCCGTCGCCCACGGTCGGCTGGGCGTCGCGGAACGAGCGCAGATCCAGCAGGTGCAGCTCGGCCAAGCTGCCGAAGCGCAGTTTCCGGAAGGTGGTGCCCGCGGTGGAGGGCCGTACCGGCATCCATTCGAAGTACGCCTGCTTCGCCGCCGCCGTCCGCTGCGCCCAGTCGCCCTCGGCCGCCGGGTCGTGGTTGACGGCGCCGCCCGACCAGGCGTTGTCGGCCAGCTCGTGGTCGTCCCAGATGGCGATCAGCGGGTGCGCCGCGTGCATGGCCTGCAGATCGGGGTCCGACTTGTAGTGGCCGTGCCGCACCCGGTAGTCGGCGAGCGAGACGATCTCGTGCGGGGGCATGGTGGTCCGGACGACGGCGTCCCCCGCGGGGTACTCGCCGTGCCCGTACTCGTAGAGGTAGTCGCCCAGGTGCAGCACCGCGTCCAGATCGGTACGGGCCGCCAGGTGCCGGTAGGAGGCGAAGTAGCCGCCCTCGTAGTTGGCGCAGGAGACCACCCCGAGGCGGAGCCGGGCGACCTGGGCGCTCTCGGCGGGCGCGGTGCGGGTGCGGCCGGTGGGGGAGTGGGCGCCTTCGGCCGTGAACCGGAAGAAGTAGGGGGTGGCCGGGCGCAGCCCGCGCACATCGGCCTTGACGGTGTGGTCGGTTGCGGCCTCGGCCAGCACCGTGCCGCGCGCCACGACGGTGCCGAACTCCCGGTCCCGGGCCACCTCCCAGCCCACCTCGACGGGGGCGCCCTTGCCCGAGCCGGGCACGGCGCCGGGCCCGGGGGTGACCCGGGTCCACAGCAGCACCCCGTCCGGGAGGGGGTCGCCCGAGGCGACACCGTGCGCGAACGAGGGGCCCGCCTCGGCCGCCCCGGCACTGGGCGCGGCGCCGGCCAGCGGCAGCAGCGCGGCGCCGGCCGCGCCGGCGACCACGGCCCGGCGCCGCGGAGCGGTCACCGGGCCGTGGGGCAGGGCCTGTTCGGTTGTCGGGGAGTCGGTTCTCGCGGAGTGAGTAGAAGTCACGGACCGGCATGCTACGCATCAGTAGGAACGAGGGGCAGACCGCAGCGGTAAGGAGGGGCGGACCGCGTGCGAAATGCGGTCCGCCCCTCGTCGCCCACGGCTGTGCGTCGGCTACTTCTTCTCGTCCTTGCCCGACTTCAGATCCACGCCCAGGTCCTTGAGCTTGCCGGGCACGTCCTGCGGCTGCACCTGCTCACCGTCGATCTTGATGGTGGGGGTGGACTGGATCTCGGAGCCGTTGAAGCTGGCGATCATGTCCTTGGCCCACTTGGTGTACTTCTTGCCCTTGACGGCCTTCTCGAACGCCTTGTTGTCCTTCAGCTCCGGGACCGTGTCCGAGACCTTGAGCAGGTAGTCGTTGTCGGCGAACTTGTCCTCCTGCTCGTTGGGGTGCCACTTGGCCGAGTACAGCTGCGCCTTGTAGTCCGCGAACGCCTTGACGCTCACGGCCTTGGCGGCGCCCAGTGCCCGCGCCGCGTTCCGGGAGCCGGAGCCGCCCATGTTGCCGTCGATGATCGCGCCGAGGTGGACGCGCAGCTTGTACTTGCCCTCCTCGGCGCCCTTCTGGAGCGGCTCGCCCATCGCCTGCTCGAAGCTGGCGCAGGCCGGGCAGCGCAGGTCCTCGTAGACGTCGATGGTCTTCTCCGCCTTGGCTCCCCCGGTGGTGACGGCCATGTCGTCACCGCTGGAGTCCTGGTCGTTCAACTTGGCGACGAAGATGCCGATACCGGCCACCACGGCCAGCACCGCGACCACCGAAAGCCCGACCAGCAACTGCCGCCGCGTCCGCTCCTTCTTGGCCTGCTTCTCCCGCTCGAGGCGCAGCCGCTCGCGGGCGGCGCGCTTGGCTTCCTGGCTGTTGCGCTTGCTCATGACTGTTCTTCTCCGTTGTTCCGTACGCGAAGGGAAACCTGCTCAGACCGCCGGTGCCACGGCGGTGAGCGCGGGCGGCCCGCGACGGTGTACGGAGTGGGTCAGCAACGGCAGCGCCCGGGGCCCGCTCGCGCTCGGCGCGCGCCGGGGCAGAGCCGGACCGGTGGTCTTCCGACTGGCGCGGAAGGTGCGGCAGACGGCCACCGCGGCGCGCAGCGGCCGGAAGGCGGTGGCCGCCGTGGTGCGCAGCAGCCGGGCGAGTGCCGCCTCACCGCGCCGCAGCCACAGGGCGGCCAGCAGGCCCACCCCGACGTGCGCGGCCAGCAGCAGCCAGGGCAGTGCCGCGCCCGGCACCCCGTGGACGCCCGGCGGGTACGCGCCGGCCTCGCCGCCCCGCGCGGCCATCCGCGCCAGGGGGGTACCGACGCTGCCGCCGCCGCACAGCAGATCGACGCCGACCGAGCGCAGCGGCCCGGTCACCGGACCGCCCGTCTGCCCGTAGCAGGCGTGCTGGCCGGTGGTGAAGACGGTGTCGGCCGCCAGCTCCAGCGGGATCAGCAGCGCCGCGATCCGGGCGAAGCTCCGCTCCCGCCCGGCCAGCGCGAAGGCCAGGCAGAAGATCACTGCCGAGACGACCAGGAACGGGCGCAGCGGGACGGGGGAGCCCGACAGCATCACGTGGGCGCCGGAGGACAGGGTGACGCACAGCGCGGTGAACAGCACCGCCCGTGTTGCCCTCGTCCCTGTCGCTCCCATGGGGTCCGAGTGTGCCATGGGATGGCGTAAGCGATCCCTAAGAGGCCGGAATCAGGGGCCGGGACCCGGCTGTGAAGGGCGGGGGTTCATCGCCGGGCCCGACCCTGATGCCGGATTCCGAGAGGCGGCCCCGGGCGTCGACCCGGAGTCGAGTCGCCTCGGACCGCGTGGTCAGACGCCGGGGATCCGGCCGTTGCGGAACAGGTCCACGAAGATCTGGTGGTCCCGGCGGGCCCTGGCGCCGTAGGTGTGGGCGAAGTCCACCAGCATCTCGCGGAAGCCGGCCTCGTCCGCCGAGATCGCCGCATCGATGGCGCGCTCGGTGGAGAACGGGACCAGGCTGTGGCCGCTCTCGGCCTCGTCCGCAGCCGCGTGCATGGTGGCCGTGGCACGGGCGAGGTCCGCCGTGACCTGAGCGATCTCGTCCGGGTCCGACAGGTCCGACCAGTCCAGGTCCACCGCGTAGGGCGAGACCTCCGCCACCAGCTGGCCGGTGCCGTTCAGCTCCGTCCAGCCGAGCCAGGGGTCGGCGTGGGACTGGAGGGCGCGCTGCGAGATGACGGTGCGGTGGCCCTCGTGCCGGAAGTAGTCGCGCACCGCCTGGTCGGTGATGTGCCGCGAGACGGCGGGGGTCTGCGCCTGCTTCATATAGATGACCAGATCGTTCTCCAGGGCGTCGCTGTGGCCCTCCAGCAGGATGTTGTACGAGGGCAGCCCCGCGCTGCCGATGCCGATACCGCGGCGGCCCACCACGTCCTTGACGCGGTGGGCGCCGTGCCGCTCGCGGTCGTCGTTGCGCGGGAGGGTCTCCAGATAGGCGTCGAAGGCGTCCAGGACCGCCGTCCTGGTCTCCTTGTCCAGTTCGATGGAGCCGCCGCCCGGGGTGAAGCGCCTCTCCCAGTCGCGGATCTCGGTCATGGTGCCCAGCAGCCCGAAGCGGGTGTTGGCGCGGGCGGCGCGCAGTGCGTCCAGCACCGGTCCGCGTGCGGTCTCCAGGGTCAGGGTGGGGGACTCGGTCTCGGCGGCGCCGGAGGCCATGGCGCGGATGCGGTCGCGGTAGGCGTCGGCGTAGGTGGTCACCAGCGCGGTGATCTGCTCGTCACTGAGCGCCTTGCTGTAGCCCAGCAGCGCGACGGAGGCAGCGAAGCGCTTGAGGTCCCAGGTGAAGGGGCCGACGTAGGCCTCGTCGAAGTCGTTGACGTTGAACAGCAGCCTTCCGTTGGCGTTCATGTAGGTGCCGAAGTTCTCGGCGTGCAGATCGCCGTGTATCCACACCCGGCTGGTGCGCTCGTCCAGGAAGGGGCCGCCGTTCCGCTCCTCGTGCAGGTCGGAGTAGAACAGGCAGGCGGTGCCGCGGTAGAAGGCGAACGCGGAGGCGGCCATCTTGCGGAACTTCGTACGGAAGGCCGCCGGATCGGCGGCGAGGAGGTCGCCGAACGCGGTGTCGAAGACTCGCAGGATGGTCTCGCCGCGCTCTGCTGCCTGGCCTGCCGTGGTCATGGGTGCGCTCCGTGGGGCGGTAGGGGACTGAACCGGTGTAGGACGAATCGAGTGTCCAACGTACGCCGACGGAGCGAGGTGCCCGGTCGGTTCCCGGCGGGCCGTCGGCCGGACGGCTCTTCGGCGGTTGTCGGTACCGGGTCGTAGACTCCTGAGCCGCCCCACACAACCCGCGCCCGGAGGTGGCCTTCGTCGTGACAGACAAGCCCTTCACACATCTGCATGTGCACACGCAGTACTCGCTCCTCGACGGCGCAGCCCGGCTGAAGGACATGTTCAACGCCTGCAATGAAATGGGCATGTCGCATATCGCGATGACCGACCACGGGAATCTGCACGGGGCCTACGACTTCTTCCACTCCGCAAAGGACGCCGGGGTCACCCCGATCATCGGCATCGAGGCGTATCTGGCCCCCGACCACCGCAGGAACACCCGCCCGGTCAAGTGGGGCACCCCGCACCAGAAGCGGGACGACGTGTCGGGCAACGGCGCCTACACCCATATGACGATGTGGGCCCGGAACGCCACGGGGCTGCACAACCTCTTCCGCGCCCAGTCGCGCGCCAGCCTGGAGGGCTTCTTCCGCAAGCCCAGGATGGACCGCGAGCTGCTCGCCGAGTACGCCGAGGGCCTGATGGCGACCACCGGCTGCCCCTCCGGGGAGGTGAGCACCAAGATCCGTCTCGATATGGAGGACGAGGCCCTCAAGGCCGCCGGGGAGTACCAGGACATCTTCGGCAAGGAGAACTTTTTCGTCGAGCTGATGGACCACGGCATCGACATCGACAAGCGAGCCAGGGACGGCCTGGAGCGCATCGCGAAGAAGATCAACGCCCCCTTCATCGTCACCAACGACTCGCACTACACCTACGAGCGCGAAGCGGCGGCGCACGACACCCTGCTGTGCATCCAGACGGGCAGCAACCTCTCCGACCCGGACCGCTTCAGCTTCGACGGCGCCGGCTACTACCTCAAGTCGGCCGCGGAGATGTACGGCATCGACTCCTCGGACGCCTGGCAGTCCGGCTGCCGCAACACCCAGCTGCTGGTCGCCGAGCGCATCGAGACCGAGGGCATGTTCGAGCCCAAGAACCTGATGCCCAAGTTCGAGGTGCCCGAGGGGTACGACGAGATCTCCTGGTTCCGCGAGGAGGTCCGGCTCGGCATGGCCCGCCGCTACCCGGACGGCGTCCCCCAGGACCGCCAGGAGCTGGCGGAGTACGAGATGAAGGTCATCATCGACATGGGCTTCCCGGGGTACTTCCTCGTGGTCGCCGACTTTATCAACTGGGCCAAGGACAACGGCATCGCGGTCGGCCCGGGCCGTGGCTCGGCGGCGGGCTCGATCGTCTCGTACGCCATGGGCATCACCGACCTCGACCCGGTGACCCACGGTCTGATCTTCGAGCGGTTCCTCAACCCCGAGCGCGTCACCATGCCCGACGTCGACATCGACTTCGACGAGCGCCGGCGCGGCGATGTGATCCGCTATGTCACGGAGAAGTACGGCGCCGACAAGGTCGCCATGATCGGCACCTACGGCACCATCAAAGCCAAGGCCGCCATCAAGGACGCCTCCCGGGTACTGGGCTACCCCTACGCGATGGGGGACCGGATCACCAAGGCGATGCCCGCCGACGTGCTCGGCAAGGGCATCCCGCTCTCCGGTATCACCGACCCCAACCACCCCCGCTACAGCGAGGCGGGCGAGGTCAGGTCGATGTACGAGAACGAGCCGGACGTCAAGAAGGTCATCGACGCGGCCATGGGCATCGAGGGCCTGGTGCGCCAGATGGGTATGCACGCCGCCGGCGTGATCATGTCCAGCGAGCCGGTCATCGACCACGCCCCGATCTTCTCGCCGAAGAACGACGGCACGGTCGTCACCCAGTGGGACTACCCCAGCTGTGAGGCGCTGGGCCTGCTGAAGATGGACTTCCTGGGGCTGCGCAACCTCACCATCATGGACGACGCGGTCAAGATGATCCGCAAGAACAAGGGCGTCGACCTCAAGCTCCTCGATCTGCCGCTGGACGACCCCAAGACCTTCGAGCTGCTGTGCCGCGGTGACACACTCGGCGTCTTCCAGTTCGACGGCGGCCCGATGCGCTCCCTGCTGCGCATGATGAAGCCCGACCACTTCGAGGACATCTCCGCCGTCTCGGCGCTGTACCGCCCGGGCCCGATGGGGATGAACTCCCACATCAACTACGCGCTGCGGAAGAACGGCCAGCAGGAGATCACTCCGATCCACCCGGAGCTGGAGGAGCCTCTCAAAGAGGTCCTCGACATCACCTACGGCCTGATCGTCTACCAGGAGCAGGTGCAGAAGGCCGCCCAGGTGCTCGCCGGCTACTCGCTGGGCCAGGCCGACCTGCTGCGCCGGGCCATGGGCAAGAAGAAGAAGGAGGTTCTCGACAAGGAGTTCGTGAACTTCCAGAAGGGCATGCGGGACAACGGCTACTCCGACGCCGCCGTCCAGGCCGTCTGGGACGTCCTGGTGCCCTTCGCCGGCTACGCCTTCAACAAGGCGCACTCCTCCGCCTACGGCCTGGTCACCTACTGGACGGCCTACCTCAAGGCCAACTACCCGGCCGAATACATGTCCGCGCTGCTCACCTCGGTGCGCGACGACAAGGACAAGTCGGCGGTCTATCTCAACGAGTGCCGCAAGATGGGCATCAAGGTGCTGCCGCCGAACGTCAATGAGTCGGAGGCGAACTTCACCTCGAAGGATGACTCCACGATCGTCTTCGGTCTCACGGCCGTGCGGAACGTGGGCCAGAACGTGGTCGACTCGATCGTCAAGTGCCGCAAGGCCAAGGGGAAGTACTCCTCCTTCCCCGACTTCCTGGACAAGGTCGAGGCCGTCGTCTGCAACAAGCGCACCGTCGAGTCGCTGATCAAGGCCGGCGCGTTCGACGAGATGGGACACACCCGCAAGGGCCTCACCGCCCAGTTCGAGCCGATGATCGACAACGTGGTGCAGGTCAAGCGCAAGGAGGCCGAAGGCCAGTTCGACCTCTTCGGCGACCTCGGCCAGGACGACGCCGCCGACTCGGGGCCCGGCTTCGGGCTGGACGTGCAGTTCTCCGACGAGGAGTGGGACAAGACCTATCTGCTCGCCCAGGAGCGGGAGATGCTCGGTCTCTACGTCTCCGACCATCCGCTCTTCGGTCTGGAGCACGTGCTCAACGAGAAGGCCGACGCCGCCATCGCGCAGCTGACCGGCGGCGACTACTCCGACGGCTCCATCGTGACGATCGGCGGGATCATCTCCGGCCTCCAGCGCAAGATGACCAAGCAGGGCAACGCCTGGGCCATCGCCACCGTGGAGGACCTGGCGGGCTCCATCGACTGCATGTTCTTCCCCGCCACCTACCAGCTGGTCTCCACCCAGCTGGTGGAGGACGCGATCGTCTTCGTCAAGGGCCGCCTCGACAAGCGGGAGGATGTGCCGCGGCTGGTCGCCATGGAGCTGCAGGTGCCCGATCTGAGCGAGGCGTCGGCCTCCGCACCGGTGACCATCACGATCCCGAGCGTGAAGGTCACCCCGCCTCTGGTCGAGAAGCTCGGCGATGTGCTCACCCAGCACCGCGGATCCAGTGAGGTACGCGTCCGGCTGGAGGGAGCGCGCAAGACGACGGTCCTGCGCCTGGACCGTCACCGGGTGACCCCGGACCCCGCCCTGTTCGGCGATCTGAAGGAGCTGCTGGGCCCCTCCTGCCTCGCGGGTTGACCGTCCGGGCCCCGTCCCCGGGGCGGGGTCCGCCGGGCCCCGCCCCGGGGACGAAGCGGGCGCGGCCCTCAGTTGTGGCCGAAGCGGCGCTCTCTCACCTTGCGGCTGACGTCTGCGGGGGTGCGCTCCGCGGCGGCGGACTTGGCGCGCTCCCGCTCGCGCCGCTGCTCCTCGGCGGTGCGGGCCTGCCGTGGCTGCTGACGGTTCTTGTTCTTTGCCATGATCGCCTCCTGCGATGGAGCGCCGCCTCCGGAGAGGGAGCTCCGTCTCCCGTGGAGGAGCTCCCCGGAGGAGAGGGCTCTCGTTCACCCTTGCATACGTCGAAATGCCTCGCATGTCGGACAATTGCGCCACGCCGATGATCGAGTTCCGGCTGATAACCCCCGTAGGGTCGGGCAGACTCGAAAGACACGGGGGACGGCCGGCACGCGAGGGCACAGCCTCGGCTGTACGTCATGACCGAGAGTGGGTGGAACGTGGACCGCTGCGTCGTCCTGGTGGACGCCGGTTATCTGTTGGGTGCCGCCGCGAGCCTCTTGGCACGGGAGCCCACCCGCTCGCGGATCACCGTCGACCACGCCGGTCTCATCCAGTCGCTCCGTCAGCAGGCCGAAGCCGACACCCAGTGCGCGCTGCTGCGCATCTACTGGTTCGACGGCGCCCCCGATCGCGTACCCCAGCCCGAGCACCGCAGGCTGCGCGTCATGCCGAGGGTGACCGTACGCCTGGGAGCCCTCACCCGCAGCGACGGGCGCTGGGCGCAGAAGGGCGTCGATGCCGCCATGCACGCGGAACTGACCGAACTCGCCCGCAATCGCGCCTGCTCCGACATCGTGCTGGTGACCGGCGACGGCGATCTGCTGCCGGGGCTGATGTCCGCGAAGGAGCACGGCGTCGCCGTCCATCTGTGGGCCGTGCAGGCCGCCGACGGTGACTACAACCAGTCCGAGGACCTGGTCGCCGAGGCGGACGAGCGGCGCGTGCTGGACCGTACCTGGATCACGCCCGTCGTCCGCGCCAAGGACCTCACCGCACCCTGCGCACCTCAGCCGGCGCCCCGCCCGGAGATCGCCGCGATCCTCTCCGCGCCGCTGCCGGAGACCGGCAAGAACGGCGACAGCGTCGACCACCGCCGGGCCGTACCGTCCGTGCCTGCCGTACCTCCCGGACCGCCGGGGCAGACCCCCGCACCCGCACCGGCCGAGCCGCGGGCCGAGGAGGCGGCGGCCGAGGAGACGGCGCGGACGCGGACCGAGCCGGAAGCGGACGCCGTGGACGGTGCCGAGGGCCCCGAGGAGCCCGCGACCGGCGGTACGACGCCCAACCGCACCGAAGGCGTGCCCACGCCCAAGGATCTGGCGGATCTCGGCCGCCAGGGGCAGCAGGGGCCCCCGGCGGGCCCACCGGGGGCGACGCTGCGCTGGTCCTCCGACCGCGGCTGGGTCGAGCGGGCGGCGTCCGGCGAGGCGCCCGAGACGGCGTCGCTGCCGATGCTCGCCCAGCTCACCACCGCCGAGCAGCGCTGGGCGGACCGCGAGGAGGACATCACCGCGGTCAGCGGCGACCCGTACGAGGTCGGCCAGGTCTTCGCCCGCCGCTGGATCGAACGGCTGACCAACGAGAGCCATCTGCAGCAGCTCTCGGGCGAGTATCCGCGCATCCCGCACCGGATCGACGGCGAACTGCTGCGCTACGCGGCCCGGTTCGGGCTGCTCGCGCACAAGGACGACCAGATCGACGAACACGACCGCTACGCGATCCGCGCGGGCTTCTGGCGGGAGGTCGACGCCCGCTCCGGCGCCTCGGCCGAACACGCCCCCGCCGGGGACTGACCCCACGACCGGCCGGCGACCGAGCAGCGTCAACACCCGACCGGCCCCGGCCGCCCCGGAGCCGATAGGGCCCGAAGCGGGGTGGCGGAACCCGGACGCGTACCCTCATAGGTCGTGAGAACGGGCACTCGGCAGGCGGTGGACACCTCGGTGGCAAACGGAACGACGCCGAGCCGGGCCGCCGTGCGCGTCGAGGACCTGGTCAAGACCTACCCCCCGGTGCGTGCCCGGCGCGGCACGCCGGCGACCCCCGCCGTCCGTGCCACCGACGGCATCTGCCTGCAGGTGCGGCAGGGCGAGATCTTCGGACTGCTGGGCCCCAACGGTGCCGGCAAGTCCACCCTGGTACGGCAGCTCACCGGCCTGCTGCGGCCCGACGCCGGAGTGGTCGAGGTGCTCGGCCACGACCTGGTGCGCCACCCCGAGCGGGCCGCCCGGCTGCTGGCGTATCTCGGTCAGGAGTCGAGCGCGCTGGACGAGCTGACCGTGTCGCTGGCCGCGGAGACGACCGCGCGGCTGCGCGGGATGGAGACCGCGGCGGCCCGTGTCGCGCGGGACGAGGTACTGGCCGAGCTGGGGCTGACCCAGCTGGCGGCGCGGCCGTTGAAGAAGCTCTCCGGCGGCCAGCGGCGGCTGGCGTGTGTGGCGGCGGCGCTGGTGGGGGACCGGCCGCTGCTGGTGCTGGACGAGCCGACCACCGGTATGGACCCGCACGCGCGGCGCGCGGTGTGGGCGGCCGTCGACCGGCGCCGCGCCGAGCGCGGGGTGACCGTACTGCTCGTCACCCACAATGTGATCGAGGCCGAGACCGTGCTGGACCGGGTCGCCGTGCTGGACCGGGGCCGGGTGATCGCCTGCGACACGCCGGGCGGGCTGAAGGCCGCCGTCGGCGAGGAGGTGCGGCTGGAGCTGGTGTGGCGCGAGCGCCCGCCGGTGGAGCTGCCGCACGTCGCCGAGCTCGCCGCCGCCGCCGTCGTCACCGGCCGTCGCTGGACGCTGCGGCTGCCGCCCGAGGCGGCACGCGAGGCGGTGGCGCTGGTCACCACGGGCGAGGCGTTCGAGGCGCTCGACGACTTCCGGCTCGCCACCCCGAGCCTGGAGGACGTCTATGTGGCGCTCGGTGGCCGCGCCGCGGGGGAGGACGGTGCCGAGGGCTTGGTCAAAGCGTGAGCGCGGACGTGGGACGACGGCGTGGCCGACGGTGCCTCCCGGCCGGTGGCCCGGAAGGACGAGGCGCCATGATGCGGCACAGGATCCGCACGCCCGGCGTGCGGTATGTGAGGGGCAGGCTCGGGTGAGGACGACGGTGAAGAGCCGTACGCGGACCGACGGCGACGTGATGGCCCACGGTGTCGCGGGCGTCGTGGGCGCCCGCACGGGTGCCGACGAGGGCGCCGGTACGGACGAGGGCGCCGGTACGGACGGCGGAGCGGAACCCGTGAGGGAGGGGGCCGACTCCGGTGGCCAGGAGGCCGGTCAGGACGCGGGGGCGCCGCTGGCGCCGCGGGCGCGGATGTGGCCGGCGCTGGCTGCCGTCTACCGGGCGCAGCTGTCCCGGGCGCGGGTGGCGCGGATTCCGCTGCTGTTCGTCGCGACGTTCCAGTCGCTGGGCATCATGGTCCTGATGCGCGGCGTGGTGGACGGCGGCGCGGAGGCGCGGGCGGTGGTCGCCGGGTCCAGCGTGCTGGTCGTCGCCTTCGTCGCCCTCAACCTGCTGGCGCAGTACTTCGGCCAGCTCCGCGCCGGCGGTGGCCTCGACCACTACGCCACCCTCCCGGTACCGGCCGCCTCCGTGGTGCTGGGCGCCGCCGCCGCCTACGCGTCCTTCACCGTGCCCGGTGTCGTGGTGAC
The DNA here is from genome assembly GCF_018070605.1 of Streptomyces sp. B15. Classification (NCBI taxonomy): domain Bacteria; kingdom Bacillati; phylum Actinomycetota; class Actinomycetes; order Kitasatosporales; family Streptomycetaceae; genus Streptomyces; species Streptomyces sp. B15. Next base: position 84,624 of record NZ_JAGPXJ010000016.1, on the reverse strand, counting down.
GGCCGTGACGGGCAGCGTGCTCTTCCAGCTGCCGCTGGGCGGGCTGTGGGTGCTGGTGGCCGTCGTCCCGCTCGCCGGAGCCGCGCTCGCCGGGCTGGGAGCCGCACTGGGACTGCTCGCCCCGCGGCCCGAACTGGCCACCCTGGGCGGCCAGCTGGGAATGTCGGCGGCACTGCTGCTGGGGGTGCTGCCCGCGGGCGGGCTGCCGCTGGTGGTCCGATGGGCGCGGGATCTGCTGCCGTCCACCTACGGTGTGGAGGCCTTCGCCCGCACCTTCGAGCCGCACCCGGACTGGGCACGCGTCGTGACGGATCTGGGCGTGTGCGCCGCGGTCGGGGTGCTCTCGCTCGCCGTCGCCACCCGCGCCTACCGGTGGGCCGCCACCCGCTGACTCCGCGCGGCGGGCGCCGGTGCTCCGCGCGGGCGCACGCCGGTGCTTCGGGCGGGCGCGCGCCGAGCGGGCCGGGGCCGGGCGCACGGTGCGGGCCTGGCACGATGGCGGGGTGACCGTACCGACGCCCTCCTCCCACAACCCGGATCCCTCCCACCCCTCCGCGCCCCAGGCCGGACCGGGTGACCAGCCCGGCGCCGCCGCGGCGGCCCCGCCCCCGGCGCCGCCGCACGCGGTGAGCGCGGGCTACGGCGGCGAGGGCGGACCGCTCGTCCGCCGGGAGCTGCGGGACGCCGCCGTGTGTGCGGCGGCCGTCGCCGTCGCCGGGGTGCTGCTGGGCCTGCTGTGGCTGTGGCTGGCGCCCCGGGTGCCGTTGTACTCGAGCGGGAAGCTGGTGCTGTTCAAGCACCCCGAGGGTGAGGAGGCCATCGCGGCGGAGGGCGTCTTCGCCCTGCTCGGCCTGGGGTTCGGCCTGGTGACGGGCGTCGCCGTCTTCCTGGCCCGCAGGAGCGGGGGCGTCGGCCTCGTCGTCGGCCTCGGCCTGGGCGGGCTGCTGGGCTCCTTGCTGGCCTGGCGCACCGGCGTGTGGCTCGGCCCCGAGACGGACCTGTCCGCGGCGGCGCGGGCCGCGGGTCAGGGCGCCACCTTCGACGCTCCGCTGGAGCTGCACGCCTACGGAGTGCTGCTCGCGTGGCCCTTCGCGGCCGTCCTCGTCCACCTGCTGGCCACGGCCTTCTTCGGCCCCCGCGACGACATGCCGGGCGAGGTGCCCGCGGCGCCGCAGCGCTGGGAGAGCTGACCGCTTCTGGGCAGGGGGTGCCCCGTGCCCGATACCGCAGGCTGCGGGCGCTCCCCCAAGCTCTTCGAGCAGGGAGGCACCCCCCATGGCTTGTCGCGCAGTTCCCCGCGCCCCTGAACGGGTACGCAGGCGGTCAGGGCCGGGCCACTGGAGCCACCACCGCGCCGGTCAGTTCGGCGAGGTCCGAGGGGGCGAGCTCGATCTCCAGGCCGCGGCGCCCGGCGGAGACGAAAACCGCGGCACACTCCTCAGCGGAGGCGTCCAGCACCGTGGGCAGCTGTTTGCGCTGCCCCAGCGGGGAGATGCCGCCGCGCACATAGCCCGTCGTACGCTCGGCCGCTGCCGGGTCGGCCATGGCGGCGCGTTTGCCGCCCACCGCCGCCGCCAGGGCCTTGAGGTCCAGCGAGGCGGAGACCGGGACGACGGCGACCGTCAGCGTCCCGTCGACGTCGGCCACCAGCGTCTTGAAGACCTGCTCGGGCGGCACCCCCATGGCCTCGGCGGCCTCCTCGCCGTAGGAGGGGGCCGCCGGATCGTGCTCGTAGGCGTGCGTCTCGAACACGATGCCCGCCTCGGTGGCCGCGACGATCGCGGGCGTCGCCGACCCCTGCCGCTTGCTCTTCTTCCCCATGTCTTCCGCCCCCGGACGGGTCTCAGTTCTGGCTGGTCGGGTTCCGCGTCAGTTCCGCCGCGGGCAGCGACGGCAGCTTGCCGATAACGGCGGTCTCCCGGCGCAGCAGCTTCAGCTCGTCGGCGAGCCGGGTCGCGGTGTCCGGCGCCTGGAGCAGCCGCTGCTTGGCCGGGGTGTCCAGCACCGTGGCCGCCGCGACCAGGTACGAGACGACCGAGGGGTCGTCCGGCAGGTCCTGCTCCTGCCCGGCCGCCAGGGTCCGCTCACGGGCGCTGGCCAGCCGCTTCTGGTACGCGCGGAAGGCACGCAGCACTCCGGAGGCGAGCGCGCCGGCCTCGTCGCCCTCCTCCTCGGGCAGTTCCTCGATCTCGCCGGTCAGATACGGCCCGGAGGCGTCCACCGAGAGCAGCCGGAACCGGGTGGTGCCGGTCGCCAGCACCTCGTAACCGGTGGTGCTGGTGCGCGGGTCGGCGCCGGGGGCCGCCTCCTCGGGCTCGTCCGCCGCGTCCGGGGCGCCCAGGCCCGCGACGCGCTCGCGGATGGTGGAGGCGTCGGCGATGCAGCCGACCGTGTAGAACGACTTGATCGGGTCGGGGCCGAAGCCGGCCGTCGGGTCGGTGCCCTGCGGCGGCGCCGAGTCGGGCATGCCGGTGGCCGCGGGCGCGACCTCGCGGCCGTCCCGGATGGCGACGACGCCGAAGCGGCGCGGTGCGTCCTCGGGCAGCGCGAGCAGGTCCCGCATCAGCGCGCGGTACCGCGGCTCGAAGATGTTCAGCGGCAGCACCAGCCCCGGGAACAGCACCGAGTTGAGCGGGAAGAGCGGAAGCGCGGTTGTCACAACCGGTAAGCCTAAAGCCTCCGGCGCCCACCGCGCGGCCCGGTGCGCCTTACGGATCCACCCGGGGCCGGGCCGGGGCCGGTGCCGCGCCGCTCCCGGGGCACCGGCCCCGGCAACTACTGCCGGCGCAGCAGCCGGGTGGCGCCCGCGGCCACCGTCGTCGCCAGCACCCAGCCGGCCATGATCATGCCCGCGGCGATCCACTGATAGCCGCCGCCCGGGTCCCACGCCGTGTCCTGTCCGAAGGTGATCACGGGCAGCAGCAGGTCCAGCGCGTACAGGGCGGCGTTCCAGTGCGGCGCCTCGTCGCCCTTGAGGGCCGGCGGCCGGTGCGCCTGGAACAGCATCGCCCCGGTCAGCCACAGCAGCGCCATCCACAGCGCGGCCTGCCCCGGCCGGTAGCCGTACGCCACCGTCCAGTCCTGCAGGACACCCCACAGCTTGCCGGGCAGCGGGAGCGTCTCGCGGCGGCGGCGCTGCTTGGCCAGCAGCACGAGGCGCGCGTTGGTGTCCTCGCCGCTGTTCCGGTACATCGCCGCCAGCTGCTCGTACGGCTCCGGCGCGTACTCCGCGGTCGCCGCGTTGATCCACTGGAGCCGTTCGCGGACGTTGAAGTGCCCCTCCTTGGGGATGGCGTGCTGGTAGGTGAAGCCCGCCATCCACAGCCGGTGGTCGCCCGGCCAGCTGGAGGCGCGGTCCATCAGCTTCTCCACACTCGCCCCGGACAGCACGACCAGGCCCCGCTCGGGCAGCTGCGGGGTGAAGGTCAGCTCCGGCGTGGTGATGCGGCGCAGCGACAGCTCCTGGTCGCGCTGCATCTCCAGCCGGGCGTTCTCGATCACCAGCGAGGAGCCGAACCGCCCGTCGTCCAGCACCACGCCGCCGGTGCACTGGAAGTGCTTGGTGCGATGGGGGTCCCACCCCGACCGGGCGAAGCCGGGAGCCTGGGGGAAGGTGCCCTGCCGGGAGCCGTAGCGGATACCGGTCGGCGGTGTGATGCCGTACATCTGCGGGGCGCTGCCGCGCCCGGCGTCGGCGAAGCTGGCCACCTGCTCGACCGTCATCTGCGGCGCGTACAGCGCGAAGCGCCCGCGCGGGTTGCGCAGCACCGAGCCGAACATGTGCAGCGAACTGCCGACGGAGGCACCGCGCAGGCTGACCTGACCGTCGGTGACCAGCAGGCTGGCCTGGAGCTCCTGGGAGACGTTGACGCCGTCCGCCGCGATGGCGCGGGTCCGCCGGCCGCTGCCCACGGTGGCCTCGTTGAGCAGCAGATCGGTGCCGATCGTGGCGTCCGTCAGTTTGACGCCTTCGGGGATGCTGCATCTGGGCAGGTGCAGATCGCCCTCGGTGGTGAGCCGGGCCGCCTCCAGGCGGGGGAGGTAGCAGTCGACGAACCGCGCGGTGTTCACGCGGGCCTCCGGCATCCGCACCTCGTCCTCGAAGCGGCACTGCCGCAGCTCGAAGAACGGCTCCACGGCGCCGCCCGACAGATCCAGGCAGCCCGTCACGAACGCGCCGGTCAGGTGCAGCGAGGCGACCCTGCCCAGCAGCGGCGGCGGCCCGTGCAGCAGCAGCAGCGCGATCACCCGGGCCCGCACCGTGCGCTCCGGGCCCCAGGGGTGGTCCCCGTTGGGGTCGTCGAGCTCGGCCTCGCCGTGGCGCAGATCGTGCTCGGTTCCGTTGCGGAACGCCTGCCAGAGCCCCCACTCCGCAGTCGTCAGCTGCAGCCCCGGCGGCGGTTCGCCCGAGTCCGCTGGCTCGCTCACGCGGTCTCCCCCTCTTGATCACTCGGTCTCTCGCGTTCGCCCGTCTCCCGCGGCGCAGGCCGCGCGGTGTTCGAACGTGGTGGTCGTACCGCTCCCTTTCCCGCTCCGTGACCGGATGAACGCGGGAGGCGACGATCGTCGTCTGTGGCCTGTATCAGCCTCTGATACGGGCGGCCGGGGCACTCCGAGGGTCTGAGAGACTTGAGTGTGTGATCTCCCGAATCGATCTGCGTGGCGCCGCACTCTCCTCCGGCCTCCCGGCGGAGGGCACCCCTCCGGCCTCCGGCCCGGTGAGCGGCGCGCTCGACCGTGACCTGCTGCCCCGTGCCGAGCTCGACGTCGAGGCCGCCCTGGAGAAGGTGCGGCCCATCTGCGACGACGTACGGCATCGTGGCGCGGCCGCGGTGATCGAGTACACGGAGAAGTTCGACGGGGTGCGCCTGGAGCGCACCCGGGTGCCGGCCGAGGCGCTCCGCGAGGCCCTGGCCGAGCTGGACCCGACCGTCCGCGCGGCCCTGGAGGAGTCCGTCCGGCGCGCCCGGATCGTCCACCGCGACCAGCGGCGCACCGACTCCACCGTGCAGGTGGTGCCCGGCGGCACCGTCACCGAGCGCTGGGTTCCGGTGGAGCGCGTGGGGCTGTACGTACCGGGCGGGCGCGCCGTCTACCCGTCGTCCGTGGTGATGAATGTGGTGCCCGCGCAGGAGGCGGGCGTCGGCTCGCTGGCCGTGGCCTCACCCGCGCAGCGCGAGTTCGCGGGCCTGCCGCACCCCACCATCCTCGCCGCCTGCGCCTTGCTGGGCGTCGAGGAGGTCTACGCGGTGGGCGGCGCCCAGGCCGTGGCGATGTTCGCCCACGGCACCGAGGAGTGCGCCCCTGCCCAGCTGGTGACCGGCCCCGGCAACATCTATGTGGCCGCGGCCAAGCGGCTGCTCAAGGGCGTCATCGGTATCGACTCCGAGGCGGGCCCGACCGAGATCGCGATCCTCGCCGACGACACCGCGGACGCGGCCCACGTCGCTTCCGACCTGATCTCCCAGGCCGAGCACGACGTGGTGGCCGCCGCGGTGCTGGTCACCCCCTCCGAGGCGCTGGCCGAGGCGGTCGAGGCCGAGCTGAAGACCCAGGTGCCCGCCACCAAGCACAGCGAACGCATCGCCGAGGCGCTGGCCGGGCGGCAGTCGGGCATCGTCCTGGTCGACTCCCTCGAAGCCGGCCTGGCCGTCGTCAACGCCTACGCCGCCGAACACCTGGAGATCCAGACGGCCGACGCGGCGGCCTGGGCGGCGCGGGTACGCAACGCGGGCGCGATCTTCGTCGGCCCGTACGCTCCCGTCTCGCTCGGCGACTACGCCGCGGGCTCCAACCATGTGCTGCCGACCGGCGGCTGCGCCTGCCACTCCTCGGGCCTTTCGGTCCAGTCCTTCCTGCGCGGTATCCACGTCGTGGACTACACCCGGGACGCGCTGGCCGAGGTCACCCACCACGTCGTCGCCCTGGCGGAGGCGGAGGACCTGCCCGCACACGGCACGGCACTCAAGGCAAGGTTCGACTGGAAGGTTCCGGAGAGCGGCTCGTGACCGGCATTGACGATCTCCCGATCAGGGACGAGCTGCGCGGCAAGTCCCCCTACGGCGCGCCGCAGCTGGACGTCCCCGTACTGCTGAACACCAACGAGAACCCCTACCCGCTCCCCGAGGAGCTGGTGGCGCGGATCGCCGAGCGGGTCACCGAGGCCGCGCGCGGGCTGAACCGCTACCCGGACCGGGACGCGGTCGAGCTGCGCACCGAGCTCGCCCGCTATCTGTCCCGCACGGCGGGTCACACCGTCGACCACCGGCAGGTGTGGGCGGCCAACGGCTCCAACGAGGTGCTCCAGCAGCTCCTCCAGGCGTTCGGCGGGCCAGGGCGTACGGCGCTGGGCTTCGAGCCCTCGTACTCGATGCACGCGCTGATCGCCCGCGGCACCGGCACCGGCTGGCTGTCGGGTCCGCGCAACGACGACTTCACCATCGACACCGAGGCCGCCGTCGCCGCCATCGCCGAGCACCGGCCGGACGTCGTGTTCATCTGCTCGCCCAACAATCCGACCGGCACCGCCGTCACCGAGGAGACGGTGCTGGCGCTGTACGAGGCCGCGCAGGCGGCCCGGTCGGACCGTCATGAACACGGCGCGCTGGTGGTGGTGGACGAGGCGTACGGCGAGTTCTCGCACCACCCCTCGCTGCTGCCGCTGATCGAGGGCCGTGACGCGCTGGTGCTCTCGCGCACCATGTCCAAGGCGTTCGGCGCCGCCGGGCTGCGGCTCGGCTATCTGGCCGCGGCGCCCGCCGTGGTGGACGCCGTCCAGCTGGTGCGGCTGCCCTACCACCTGTCGGCGGTCACCCAGGCCACGGCGCTGGCCGCGCTGGAGCACACCGACACCCTGCTCGGCTACGTGGAGCAGCTGAAGACCGAACGCGACCGGCTGGTGACCGAGCTGCGGGCCATCGGCTGCCAGGTCACCGCCTCGGACGCCAACTTCGTACAGTTCGGCCGCTTCGACGGCGCGGCCGGATCGCACGCCGTGTGGGAGGCGCTGCTGGCCCACGGCGTACTGGTCCGGGACAACGGGGTCCCCGGCTGGCTGCGGGTGACGGCGGGCACGCCGGAGGAGAACGACGCGTTCCTCGACGCGGTGCGAGCCGTGACGAAGGAACTGAAGGAGAAGAGCGACTGATGACGCGCAAGGGCCGGGTGGAGCGCACCACCAAGGAGACCTCTGTCGTGGTCGAGATCGACCTCGACGGCAAGGGCGACGTGGACGTCTCCACGGGCGTGGGCTTCTACGACCACATGCTCGACCAGCTCGGCCGGCACGGCCTGTTCGACCTCACGGTCAAGACCGAGGGCGATCTGCACATCGACAGCCACCACACCATCGAGGACACCTCGCTGGCGCTGGGCGCCGCCTTCAAGCAGGCCCTCGGCGACAAGCGGGGCATCGTCCGGTTCGCCAACGCCTCGGTGCCGCTGGACGAGTCGCTCGCCCAGGTGACCGTGGACCTGTCGGGGCGCCCCTACCTGGTGCACACCGAGCCCGAGTCCATGGCGCCGATGATCGGCAGCTACGACACGACGATGACCCGGCACATCCTGGAGTCCTTCGTCGCCCAGGCCCAGATCGCCCTGCACGTCCACGTACCGTACGGGCGCAACGCGCACCACATCGTGGAGTGCCAGTTCAAGGCGCTGGCCCGCGCCCTGCGCTACGCCAGCGAGAGGGACCCGCGGCAGACCGGTATCCCCTCCACCAAGGGCGCCCTGTGACGGGGCTGGCGGCGCTGCTGATCTTCGTGGGGCTGTTCCTGGCCGGCGGGGCGATCTCCTTCTGGAAGCAGCAGCTGCCCAAGGGTGTGATCGTGCTGCTCTCGCTCGCCTCGGCCATGTGCCTGGTGGCGGGAATCCTGCGGTTGGACTGGTGGTCGTGATGAGCAACTCCAAGAGCGTGGTGGTCTTCGACTACGGCTTCGGCAACGTGCGCTCGGCCGAGCGCGCACTGGAGCGAGCCGGAGCCGATGTCGAGATCACCCGCGACTACGACAGGGCGATGGCCGCCGACGGCCTCCTCGTCCCCGGAGTGGGGGCGTTCGCCGCCTGCATGGCAGGACTGGTCGAAGCGCGCGGCCACTGGGTGATCGGGCGGCGGCTGGCCGGTGGCCGGCCCGTCATGGGCATCTGCGTCGGTATGCAGATCCTCTTCTCCCGGGGCATCGAGCACGGCGAGGAGGCCGAGGGCATGGACGAGTGGCCCGGCACCGTCGGCCCGCTCGCCACCGACGCGGCGCACCCGGTCCCGCACATGGGCTGGAACACCGTGGCGGCGCCGGACGACTCGCGGCTGTTCGCCGGCGTGCCCGCCGACGAGCGCTACTACTTCGTACACTCCTACGCCGTGCACGACTGGGAGCTCCAGGCCACCAACCCGGCCCTCGCGCCGCCGGTGGTGAGCTGGACGACGCACGCCGGGCGCTTCGTCGCCGCCGTGGAGAACGGGCCGCTGTGGGCCACCCAGTTCCACCCCGAGAAGTCCGGCGACGCCGGAGCACAGCTGCTGAGAAACTGGATCGAAACACTGTGAGCGACGCACGCGCGGCTGCCGGGCCGCAGTCGGAGACGACAGCCGTACGTAGCCGCGTGGGCGGAGAAGCGAACGGAAAGATGCTGTGAGCCCCGTAAGTCCTCAGAGCCCAGAGAGCGAGAGCGCCGTGAGCAACCGGCTTGAGCTGCTGCCCGCCGTAGACGTCCGCGACGGACAGGCCGTCCGCCTGGTACACGGGGAGTCCGGCTCCGAGACCTCCTACGGCGACCCGCTGGAGGCCGCGCTGGCCTGGCAGCGGGCCGGAGCCGAGTGGCTGCACCTGGTCGACCTGGACGCCGCGTTCGGCACCGGTGACAACCGGGAGCGGATCGCCGAGGTGGCGCGCGCGATGGACATCAAGGTCGAGCTGTCCGGCGGCATCCGCGACGACGCCTCGCTCAAGGCGGCGCTGGCGACCGGCTGCCGCCGCGTCAACCTCGGTACGGCCGCGCTGGAGGCCCCCGAGTGGGTCGCCAAGGTCATCGCCGAGCACGGCGACAAGATCGCGGTCGGCCTCGATGTACGCGGCACCACGCTGCGCGGCCGCGGCTGGACCCGGGACGGCGGCGACCTGTACGAGACGCTGGCCCGCCTCGACTCCGAGGGCTGCGCCCGCTACGTCGTCACCGACATCGCCAAGGACGGCACCCTCAAGGGCCCCAACCTGGAGCTGCTGCGCAACGTGTGCGCCGTCACCGACCGGCCGGTGATCGCCAGCGGCGGTGTCTCCTCCCTCGACGACCTGCGGGCCATCGCGGGACTGGTCGGCGAAGGTGTCGAAGGGGCGATCGTGGGAAAGGCCCTCTACGCCAAGGCGTTCACCCTTGAAGAGGCGTTGGAGGCGGTTGCCTGATGGGTTCGATACACCGGATCGCGTCCGATGCTCCGTGGGAGGAACCCTTCGGCTACTCCCGCGCGGTGGAGCTGCCCAACGGCCTGGTGCTGGTGGCCGGCTGCACCTCGGTCGTGGACGGCGTGATCACCGAGGGGGGCCCGTACGAGCAGGCCATCACCGCGTTCGGCGTCGGGCTGGACGCGCTGAAGAGCCTCGGGCTGGGCGCCGACAGCGTGGTGCGCACCCGCATGTTCCTCGCCCATGCGCGGGACGTGGAAGAGGTGGGCCGCGCCCACAAGGAGCTGTTCGGCGAGGTCCGGCCGGTCTCCTCCATGATCATCGTTTCCGGGTTCGCCGACCCCAGCCTGGTGGTCGAGGTCGAGATGGAGGCGTACCGGGACCAGCAAGGTACACAGGGCACCCAAGGAGCACACCCCGCATGACCCTCGCGGTCCGAGTCATCCCCTGCCTGGACGTGGACGGCGGCCGGGTCGTCAAGGGCGTCAACTTCCAGAACCTGCGCGACGCCGGCGACCCGGTCGAGATGGCCAAGGTCTACGACGCCGAGGGCGCCGACGAGCTGACGTTCCTGGACATCACGGCCTCCTCCGGCGACCGCGAGACCACCTACGACGTGGTGCGGCGCACCGCCGAGCAGGTGTTCATCCCGCTGACCGTCGGCGGCGGGGTGCGCACTCCTGGGGACGTGGACAAGCTGCTGCGCGCCGGGGCCGACAAGGTGGGCGTCAACACCGCGGCCATCGCCCGTCCCGAGCTGATCCGGGAGATCGCCGAACGCTTCGGGCGCCAGGTGCTGGTGCTGTCCGTCGACGCCCGCCGCCGCGCCGGAGGCGAGGGATTCGAGGTCACCACGCACGGCGGGCGCCGCGGCACCGGCCTCGACGCCGTCGAGTGGGCCCACCGCGCCGCCGAACTGGGCGCCGGGGAGATCCTGCTCAACTCCATGGACGCGGACGGCACCAAGGACGGCTACGACACGGAGATGATCGCCGCCGTCCGGAAGCACGTCACCGTCCCGGTGATCGCCTCCGGCGGCGCCGGACGCCTCGACCACTTCCCGCCGGCCATCGGAGCGGGTGCCGACGCCGTACTGGCCGCCTCCGTCTTCCACTTCGGCGATCTGCGGATCGGCGAGGTGAAGAACACCCTCCGCGACGCGGGCCACCCGGTGCGCTGAGGCCCGGCCGGTCGGGCCGTCGCACGGGAATGCCGGCGACGGCCGGCCACCGGGGACCGGGCGCCGTAGCTTCCGCACCCGGTACCGCTGTTCATGTCCCTGGGTGCGATGTCGTCGGGTCGAGCGTGGTACCGCCATGGCGGCGGAGGTAGGCCAGGACGGCGCGGACTCGGCGGTGGCCGCTCTCGCCGGCCGACAGGCCGAGTTTGAGGAAGACATTGCCGATGTGTTTGTGGACGGCATTGTCGGTGATGACGAGCCGCTGCGCGATGGCCGCGTTGTCGTGGCCCTCGGCCATCAGCGCGAGGACTTCGCGCTCACGTGCGGTCAGGGCATCGACGGGATCGCCGCTGGCGAGGAGCTGAGCGATGACCTCGGGGTCCATGGCGGTGCCACCGACTGCCACCCGGCGCAATGCGTCGGTGAATTCCGCGACACGGCTCACCCGGTCCTTGAGCAGATACCCGATGCCGCCCCGGGCGTCGGCGAGGAGACGACCCGCGTACTCCTGCTCCACGTATTGCGACAGGACCAGGCCGGGAAGCCCGGGACGTTCCCGGCGGGCTTCGACCGCGGCCCGGATGCCCTCGTCACGGAAGGTCGGGGGCAGCCGCACGTCCACGATGGTGACGTCCGGCCGGTGGGTATCGACGGCGGTACGGAAACCAGGCGCGTTGGCTGCGATCGCGACGACCTCGAAGCCCTGGGAGTTGAGCAGGAGCTCGAGCCCGGACGACAGCAGGACGTTGTCCTCGGCGATCACTACGCGCACGGGAGCTCCACGGTGATGGCGGTCGGCCCGCCCGGCGGGCTGCTGATCCTCATGGTGCCGTCCAGGGCGGCGGCGCGGCGGCGCATTCCGTCCAGCCCCGACCCCCGGGTCGCGTCCGCTCCGCCGTTCCCGTTGTCGGTGATCTGCGTGCGGAGCAGCACACCGTCGCGTGTGACGCGGACCGAGGCACTGGTGGCCCGGCTGTGTCGGGCGATGTTCGCCAGCGCCTCGGTGACGGCGAAGTAGGCGACGGCCTCGACCGCTGCGGGAATCTCTCCGAGCGGGCCGACATCGATGCGGGTCGGCGCACCGGCCCTGGTGGCCAGGGTGCTGAGCGCGCCGGAGAGGCCCTGGTCGGCCAGTACCGGGGGATAGATGGTGCGGATGACGGAACGTAGTTCGGCCATCGCGTCCTCGGTCTCGCCATGGGCCTGCCGTACCAGAGTGGCGGCCGGGTCGGGGCCGTCGGAGAGGTTTTCGCCGGCCACGGCGAGCCGCATCGCGATGGCCACGAGCCGGGCCTGGGTGCCGTCGTGCAGGTCTCGTTCGATCCGGCGGAGCTCCGCACTGTGCGCCTGCAGGACGTCGGCACGTGTCCGGGTGAGTTCGGTGACTCTTTCGACCAGTTGCTCCGCGGGCGAGGGTGCCAGGACTGCGAGGCAGCACCGGGCGTGCGCTCGGGCGAGCGGCGGGAGGAGGAGGGCGGCCAGTGCCGCCAGGGACACGAGATTCACCAGGCCGAGCGACAACGCGGTGCCCCAGCCGGTGAGGGGAACGCTGATCACGGGCAGCCATGGCGCTGTCGGGAAGGCCCACCACAGCACAGTGATGACGGGAGTGAGAAACAGGCTGCCCAGGCACAGCAGGGCAAGGGCACCGGTCGGCAGACCGGTGGCCACCTGCGTCACGAGCCACACCAGGTTTCGGCGGGCGGCTCGTGGGCGCGGCTCGATCGGCTGCCCCAGCAGCGCCCCGGCGCGCCGGCGTTGCCGCTCCGCCCAGGGCTGCAACAGCGACGGAACACACAGCAGAGGCATCGCGGCGAGCGTCACCGCCGCGGCCACCAAGGTGCCCAGCAGGTAACGCCCACTGCGCCACGCCTTGGGCCACCGTGCGCGGGTTGCGCCGAGTACGCCTGGCACTTGTTTCACTTTCCCTCTGTCCTACAGGTGTGTGGGACGGCCCCACGTGATGCACCCTAGGAACCGGGCGACCCTGCTGCACTACAGGTAGCTGTACCTTTTCTACGGGAGTCCGTGGTAGCGATCCGCACCCGATGCGTGCCTAGCGTTGCGGGGCATGAGACTCACAACCCCGACGCCCGCGCCGCACCACCCGCACACTTCCCCGCCCGACCGGACGAGTCGGCAAGGCCGCCGCATCGGCAAACGGTGGCTGACCGCCGTTGTGGCTGCCCTCGTCACTGCCGGCGCGGCCGCTGTCATCCAGCTGCCTGCCGACGCGCGTGAATCCACCGCACCCGGATACGGACAGGACGATCTGCGCCGGGACACCGACGCCATCCGGGCACTGGGGGTCACCGGCGTCCAGGCACGGGTGACCACCGGTCCCGGCCGTGATCTTGTCGCCACCAGCGGCGTCGCCGAGGCGGGCACTGACCGTCCGGTGCCCCGCAACGGCTACTTCCGGACAGCCAGCACCGGCAAGGCGTTCGTGGCCGCGGTGGTCCTGCAACTGGTCGACGAGGGCAAGCTGGCACTCGACGACACAGTGGACCGCTGGCTGCCCGGCTTGGTGGACGGCAACGGCAACGACGGACGCCGCATCACCATCCGCCAACTCCTCCAGCACACCAGCGGCATCCACGACGACGATCTCCCCGGCTACACCACCGCGCAGGAGTACCACGAGCGCCGATACGACACCTACACATCCCGGCAGATCGTCGCGCGGGCGATGAAGCACCGTCCCGACTTCCCACCCGGCACCGGGTGGAGCTACTCCAACACCGGCTACGCCCTGCTCGACATGGTCATCGAGAAGGCCACAGATCGCCCTTGGCACCAGGAGGTCGAGGACCGGGTCCTGAAACCACTCGGCATGGACCGCACCTATCTGCCCGGCAGCACCCCCACACTCCGCCGTCCACACGCCAACGGCTACCAGGTCTTCCCCTCCGGCCAACGGGTCGACGTCACCGCTCTGGTCCTCCCCGACCCCGGCGGCTACGTCTCCACCACGGCGGATGTCAACCGCTTCTTCCGGGCCCTGCTCGGCGGTGAACTGCTGCCCCGGGCGCGGCTGGCCGAGATGCAGGACACCGTCCGGGTCGACGAGGAGACCCAGGTCCTGTGGCCGGGCGGACGCTACGGCCTCGGCCTGGTCAACCGACCACTGTCCTGCGGCGGGAGCTACTGGAGCCACGAAGGAGGCGATGGCGGCTACATCACTCTCAACGGCGCCACCGACGACGGGAGCCGCGCTGTCACCGTCTCCATGTCCACCGCCCTGGGCGACTCGCCCGACAACGCCCTTCGACAGGAGAAAGCCGCCAGCGACCTCGTCGACCACGCGCTGTGCGACACCCCCGGCCGCGGGCAGGACAGCTGACGGCCTCGCCCGGCTCTCCGGCAAGCGGCGCGTACGGCGGGGGACCGGAGTCGGGGCACCGACCGTGCCGTACTGCTGCGGCGGCACCCGGAACACGGCGATAAGCCGGGCCCCGCCGTGCTCGCCGCCGCGTCGCCGCGTCGCCGGGACGGCCGGTCGGACCGTTCACGGGCCACGTAAGGCCCTCACGGAATCAGTCTCTCTCTACCGGGGTCAGCGCTTCGTCGCCACGACCAGGCGGCAGCGCGGTGAGCCGTCGTTCCGGTGGCCCAGTTCCGGGAGGGGCCGCAGGGCTACGTCGAAGCCGGTCCGCCCCAGGTCGTCGCGGACGTCGGCCAGCGGCCAGGTGCGGTAGTACATGACGAACGGCGGCCGCCACGCGGCGTTGCGTACCCGCATCGCCGCGTCGAACGCCAGCAGCGACCAGTAGGCCGCCGTCCACGGGCGCGGTGGCGCCGCCATCGGGAACGCGAACGTGCCGCCGTCCCGGAGGACTTCGCGTACCTCCTCGAACAGGTAGGGGCGTTCGGACGGCAGGAAGTGGCCGAACGCGCCGAAGCTGACCACCAGGTCGAAGGCGGCCCGGCGGAAGGGCAGCGCGTGCGCGTTGGCCCGCACCCGGTACGGGGCCGGGGGCCGGGGGGCCGCGAAGGCCGGTTCGGCCTCGGCCAGCATGCCCGCGCTGAAGTCGACACCCACGGCGCGGTCCGTGCACACCGCGCGGAGCACCCGCAGGCCCGCTCCGGTGCCGCAGCACAGGTCGAGTCCGTCGCCGAAGGGACCGCCGCCGCCGGTCCTGAGCGCTGCCGCCGTCGCCTCCAGCACCGGGTCGGGGGTGCGGTAGTGGGTGTGATCGAACTTCGGTGCCAGCAGGTCGTAACCGCGCTGGACGGAGGAGAGCGCCTGGCGGGCGAGTTCGGGCAGAGTGGGCCGCTGGCTGGTCGTCACGCCACCACTGTATGGCCGGTTGCCGGTGGAGTCCGGTGCCGGGCTCCTGGTCACGGCAGGGAGCGCAGCGGCGGATGCTGGGTCGTGATCCCCGGCGGCTGCAGCAGGGGCGGCGGTTCGGGACCGGGGTCCTCGGTGGCCACGACGCCGGTGGCCGTGTGGTCGAAGCCGGCGGGCCAGCGCGTACGGTCGCTGACCAGGGCACCCGTCAACCGTGCCCGGTCCAGGTCGGCCGTGCTCAGGTCGGTGCCACGCAGATCGGCCAGGCGCAGGTCGGCGCCGCGGAAGGCGGCACCCTTGGCGTCGGCCTTGCGCAGGTTCGCCTCGCGCACGTCGGCCTCGGACAAATCGGCGTCGCGCAGGTCGGTCTCGACCAGCCGCGCGCCCCGCAGATCGGCCGAGACGCAGCGTGCCCTGCGCAGGATCGCGGTCTGCAGGTCGCCGTGGCGCAGATTGACGGAGGTGAGCGACGCCTGGGTCAGATCGGCGTGGTAGAGGCCGGCGGCCTCCATACAGGCGCCGTCGAGGTTGACCTCGGGCAGCACCAGCCCGTCGCCGTCGGCCCGGCGCAGATCGGTGCGGCTGAGGTTGACCCAGCTCTGCTCGCGGTACTGGCACAGCGAGCCGAGACCGGTCAGCGCCACCTGGGCGTCGGGGACCCGGGTCTCCAGCGGGGCGATGTCGTTGATGGGCGTGTCCGCCGCCGGCGCTTCCGGCCCGCCGGGCGGCCACGGCAGATGCGAACGCAGATAGGCGGCCTGGATGGAGATGACGGCCTCGCGGTCGCGGGGCGAGTGCTCCGCTATGCGCCACAGCGCGTGGAAGCCGCCGATGCGCACATCCAGTGTGTCGCTGCCGAGCTGGTCGACCGCCCGGCTGAACCGGTCGGTGATGTACCCCTCCTGAGTGAGGCGCAGGCCCTCCTGACTGACCCGCAGCTGCCGCCAGGTCGCGTACGCGCCGATGAGCACCACCAGGCCGCCGATCACCTGCAGAAGCGTGGTGCGGACATCGTTGACCGCCTTGAGCCGGTCGTGCGCGGCGACGTGTGCTCCGGACAGATCATGGTCGACCACCGCACCGGGAACGACGACGAAGACCGCTCCCAGCACGGTCAGCCCCGCTGCGCCGGCGAGCAGCGCCACACCTGCCCGGGCTCCGACCAGCCGCTCACGCCACCGCCGTGGGCCGTGGCCCGGTCCCCCCGTCTCCATGGACCGGGAGCCTAGGACGTCCAGCGGAAATCGATCAAGGATGCCGGGTGGGGCGCCGGCTCACCGCTTGGCTGCGGCCCGCAGGTACTCGCGGTTCATCGCGGCGATCGACGGCATCGGGATGCCCTTGGGGCAGGCCGTGGCGCACTCGCCCGTCAAGGTGCAGCCGCCGAAACCCTCGGCGTCCATCTGCTCGACCATGCCGAGCACCCGGGCCTCCCGCTCGGGCGCGCCCTGCGGCAGCACATTGAGGTGGTTGACCTTGGCGGAGGTGAACAGCATGGCCGCCCCGTTCGGGCAGGCGGCCACACAGGCGCCGCAGCCGATGCACTCGGCGTGGGCGAAGGCCGCGTCGGCGGCGGGCTTGGGCACCACCGTGGCATGGGCCTCGGGCGCCGAGCCGGTGGGCGCCGTGATGTAGCCCCCGGCGCCGATCACCCGGTCGAACGCGGACCGGTCGACGACCAGGTCCCGTACGACAGGGAAGGCGGCGGCCCGCCAGGGCTCGATGTCGATGGTGTCGCCGTCGGCAAAGTGCCGCATGTGCAGCTGGCAGGTGGTGGTGCGCTCGGGCCCGTGTGCCTGGCCGTTGATGACCATGCCGCAGGCACCGCAGATGCCTTCACGGCAGTCGTGGTCGAAGGCGATGGGTTCCTCATTCTGTTCGATCAGCGTCTCGTTGAGAGTGTCGAGCATCTCCAGGAACGACATGTCGGGGGAGATGTCCGTCACCTCGTAGGTGCGCATCTCGCCGTCCGCCGAGGCGTCCGGCTGGCGCCAGATCCGGAGGGTCAGGTTCATGTGTAGCTCCGCTGGGTGGGGTGGACGTACTCGAAGTGGAGGGCCTCCTTGTGCAGCACGGGGGCCCGGCCGACGCCGGTGAACTCCCAGGCGGCGGCGTAGCAGAACTCCTCGTCCTGGCGTACCGCCTCACCGTCCGCGGTGCGGGACTCCTCGCGGAAGTGGCCGCCGCACGACTCGGTGCGGTGCAGCGCGTCCAGGCACATCAGCTCGGCCAGCTCCAGGTGGTCGGCGACCCGGTTGGCCTTCTCCAGCGACTGGTTGAGCGCCTCACCGGAGCCGGGCACCCTGATCCGCCGCCAGAACTCGGCACGCAGTTCGGGGATGCGCTCCAGCGCCTTGCGCAGCCCCTCCTCGGTGCGGGACATGCCGCACTCGTCCCACATCAGCTCGCCGAGTTCGCGGTGGAAGGAGTCGGGGGTGCGGTCGCCGTTGTTGGACAGCAGTGCGTAGAGCCGGTCGGTGACCGCGAACACCGCCTCGTGGACGGCCGGATGGTCCGGGTCGACGTCTTCGTGCGGGTGCCGGGCCAGATAGTCGCCCAGGGTGGCCGGGAGGACGAAGTAGCCGTCGGCCAGCCCCTGCATCAGCGCGGAGGCGCCGAGCCGGTTGGCGCCGTGGTCGGAGAAGTTGGCCTCGCCGATGGCGAAGAGACCGGGAACGGTGGTCATCAGGTCGTAGTCGACCCACAGCCCGCCCATCGTGTAATGGATGGCCGGATAGATCCGCATGGGCCGGGTGTACGGGTCCTCGGCGGTGATCCGCGCGTACATCTCGAAGAGGTTGCCGTACCTCTCCTCCACGGCCGCTCGGCCCAGCCGGGCGATGGCGTCGGCGAAGTCGAGATAGACGCCCTCCCGTCGCACGCCACCGCCCCCAGCCGAGGAGCCTTCGGCTCCGCCCCTCTGTCCGTGCCCCCTGGGGCCGACGCCGCGACCCTCGTCGCAGACGTTCTTCGCGGCGCGGGAGGCGATGTCGCGGGGGACGAGGTTGCCGAACGAGGGGTAGAGGCGCTCCAGGTAGTAGTCGCGCTCGTCCTCGGGGATGTCCTGCGGCGGGCGGTCGTCACCGGCCGCCTTGGGCACCCAGATCCGGCCGTCGTTGCGCAGCGACTCGCTCATCAGCGTCAGCTTGGACTGGTGGTCGCCGGAGCGCGGGATGCAGGTGGGGTGGATCTGGGTGAAGCAGGGGTTGGCGAAGTACGCGCCCCTGCGGTGTGCGCGCCAGACGGCCGTCGCGTTGGAGTTCTTGGCGTTGGTGGACAGGTAGAAGACGCTGCCGTAGCCGCCGGTCGCCAGTACCACCGCGTCGGCGAAGTAGGTGTCGATCCGGCCGGTCAGCAGATCGCGGGCGACGATGCCGCGTGCCCGCCCGTCGACCACGATCAGATCCAGCATCTCGGTGCGGGCGTGCATCTCCACGTTGCCGGCCGCGATCTGCCGGGAGAGCGCCTGATAGGCGCCGAGCAGCAGCTGCTGTCCGGTCTGGCCGCGGGCGTAGAAGGTGCGGGAGACCTGGACGCCGCCGAAGGAGCGGGTGTCCAGCAGCCCGCCGTACTCGCGGGCGAACGGCACGCCCTGCGCGACGCACTGGTCGATGATCTCGGTGGAGATCTCCGCCAGCCGGTGCACATTGGACTCGCGGGAGCGGAAGTCGCCGCCCTTGACGGTGTCGTAGAAGAGGCGGTGGACCGAGTCGCCGTCGTTGCGGTAGTTCTTCGCGGCGTTGATGCCGCCCTGTGCGGCGACGGAGTGGGCGCGGCGCGGGGAGTCCTGGTAGCAGAACTGGACGACGTGATAGCCCGCCTCGGCGAGGGTGGCGCCCGCCGAGCCGCCGGCCAGCCCGGTGCCGACGACGATGACGGTGTACTTGCGGCGGTTGGCGGGGTTGACCAGCTTGGCCTCGAAGCGGCGCTTGTTCCAGCGCTCGGCCATCGGCCCGTCGGGTGCCTTGGTGTCGGCGAGCGGCTCGCCGGTCCGGTGGTCCTGGTAGGGGGTGGTCATCTCAGCTCACGACTCCCGTCATGACACCGATCGGTACGGACAGGAAACCGGCGGTGATCACCAGCGCGAGGAGATTGCCACCGCCCTTGAGCAGACGTGCGGCGCCGGGGCGCGTCACGCCGAGGGTCTGCGCCGCGCTCCAGAAGCCGTGCCGGATGTGCAGTCCGACGGCGAGCATGGCGACGATGTAGATGACGTTCGCGTACCAGTTCTGGAAACCGGCGACGATGTTCTCGTAGGGGTGGCCCGCCTGGCCGCGCGGGTTGACGGTGCCGGTCGTCAGGTCGAGCACGTGCCAGACGATGAACAGCGCCAGGATGATCCCGCCCCAGCGCATGGTGCGCGTCGCATAACTGGACCGGCGCTGCTGGTGCCGGTACCGGACGGGGCGGGCGGCGATGCCGCGCCTGCTGAGCTGGTAGGCGCTGGCCCCGTGCAACACGACGGCCGCGAGCAGCACCGCACGGGCGATCCACAGGAACCAGCCGTCGCGCAGCAGCGGCTCACCGAGGGTGCGCAGCCAGTGCGCGTAGCCGTTCATCTCCTCGGGGCCGAAGAAGACCTTCAGGTTCGCGAACATATGGACGAGCAGATAGGCCAGCATGAGCAGTCCGCTGACCGCCATGACCGCCTTCTTGCCGATCGTCGAACCCCACAGGGTGCGCAGGAAGCCGCCCCGGGACCCCGGTCCTGAGCCGACCGGCGGGCGGGTTCCGGGGGAGGTGGGAGTGCGCGTAGCCGTCGCCATGACCACGAAAGTAGGGACGGAACCCAGCATCAGTCCAAGACATGGTGCGGCTGCGTACGATAGGTGAGCCCTATCGTGAAGCCGTATGCTTGCCGTATGCAGCTCCAGCAGCTCCGCTACTTCGTCGCCGTCGCCGACACCCGCCACTTCACCCGGGCCGCCCAGCGGGAGCACGTCGCCCAGCCCTCCCTCTCCCAGCAGATCCGCTCCCTGGAGCGGGAGCTGGGCGCGGAACTCTTCCACCGGGCGCGCGGTCACATCTCGCTCACCGACGCGGGCGAGGCCCTGCTGCCGCTGGCCCGTCGGGTGCTGGCCGACACCGAGACGGCGCGCCGCGAAGTGCAGGAGGTCGCCCAGCTACGGCGCGGCCGGGTGCGACTGGGGGCGCCGCCGAGCCTGTGCGCCAGCCTGGTCCCCGATGTGCTGCGTGCCTTCCACGACCGGTACCCCGGTGTGGAGCTGGTCGTGCACGAGGACGGCTCCCAGGACCTGGTGCGGGTGCTGGCGGCGGGCGAACTGGACCTGGCACTGATCATCACCCCGCTCGCCGCGCAGGGACCGGTGCTCACCACGGCCGAACTGCTCAGCGAGGAACTGGTCGTTGTCTCGTCCCCGGACGCGCCGGCGCCGGTGCGCCGCTCCCGCCTCACGGTCGAGGACCTGCGCGACCGCCCGCTGGCGATGTTCCGGCGCGGCTACGACCTGCGCGAGCTGACCGTGGCCGCGTGCCGCGACGCGGGCTTCGAACCCGTCTTCGGGGTGGAGGGCGGCGAGATGGACGCCGTGCTCGGATTCGTCCGCGCGGGTCTCGGGGTGGCCGTCGTCCCCCGTATGGTCGCCGCCCGCTCCGGGCTGCGGATCACCCGCTTCGCGCCGCCGGGACTGCACCGCACCATCTCGGTCGCCCACCGCGGCGACGTCTCCCCGACCCGCGCGGCCCGCGAACTCCAGCACATCCTCGCGGAGCGGCTGTCGGAGGAGTAGCCGGACGCCCCCGCCGGTGCTCCTGCACCGTCACCAGGCGTTGACGGTGCGTCGGGCCCTGAACGCTGGTGCTCGGCAGGAAGCGGCCGGAACTGGGCCGCACCGCCTATCCGTCGCTACTCGAGGTCTTGGCCAGGACCACGGTTCCGTCCACGCACGGTCCGGAGCACCACAGCTCTGCCCGGGTCATCATGGACAAAGGAGCCGACCCGGCCCTGTCGGCACTCGACGCGAAAGTGTCCCGGCCGAAGGCTCGGCTTCCACGGTACCGACGGAGTCGGCCTGACGGAGCGTGGCGGCTTCGGCGATCCGTTGGGCCATGGGCGACTGGTCCGCGTCCAGTTGCACGGGGGTGGACGACCAGACCAGTCGGCGCTGCTGGTCCCGGGTGGCGAACATGCCGGTGGCGTAGCCGTAGTACTGGCCGGTCTTGCCCCACAGGGTGACACCGTTCACCGTGGCGCTCTGGAGGCCGGTGCTGTAGCGCGCGGGGGTGCCGTCGCTCATCCGTACGTGCGCGGGCGGCAGCGTGAACATCCTCCGCAGCTGCCGCTGGGGCAGCAGGGCGCCGGAGAAGAGCGCAGCCAGGAAGCGGTGCAGATCACCGGTGCTGGTGACGATCTCGCCGTCCGCGTAGGTGCTGGACATGTCGAACTCGGTGATGTCCGTGAGCGTGCCGTCGCTCATCTCCAGACAGCCGTGCATGTGGGGCCCGTGGATGCTCACCTCGTTGCCGTTGGCCGACGGGAAGGAGGTGTGGCCCAGCCGCAGCGGCCGCAGAATGCGGTTGCGGATCTCGACCCCGTACGGCCGCCCCGTCACCTGCTCGATCACCAGTGCGGCCAGCACATAGTTGATGCCGCGGTACTCCTGCTTGCTGCCGGGGCGGAACTTCAGCTCGCCGCCGGTGACCGTCGCCACGATCTGCTGCGGCGTCCACCGGTCGAACCGGTGCCGGACCACCGCCTCGGGGGTGCTCCTGTCCGGCAGGCCGACGTGGTCGGGCAGCCCGCTGGTGTGGTCGAGGAGCTGCGCCACGGTGATCGCGCCGAAGCGCTCCGGCAGGAGGCCGGGGAGGTAGTGCCGTACGGGCGACTCCAGGCGCAGCCGACCCTCGTCGGCGAGCTGGAGCGCCGCGGTGGCCACGAACGCCTTGGTGACACTGCCGGCGCGCACCTTGTCGTTGAGCCCGACCGGACGCCCCGTCGCCGGGTCCGAGACCCCCGAGGTGCCGTACCACCGGCCGGCCGACCCGGTGACCCGCAGCTGGGCGCCGGAGGCACGGGGGTGCGCCAGATCGTCGATGGCCGCGCGCAGCGCCCCCGCGTCGGGCGGCGGCAGCCGGTGGCCGGAGCCGTCGTCCCGGCTGTCGGCCGCGGCGACCGGTACCGGTGTGCCGACAGCGGCGAGCGCCGCGCCGGAGGCCACCCCGGCGAGCAGTGTCCTGCGGGAGGGGCGCCGGGTGGTGGACAGGCGGCTGCGGGAGAGCGACGAGGAAGTCATGGCTCCACCTTCGCGGCCCGGTGCCCGCGCTCCATCCGGGAACACCCTGACCCGCCCCCGTACCCGTGGCCGTGACCCCTGGGGGTGGGCTCAGGGGCGCCGTTTCGGGGGCGCACTCCCGCCGGCGGCCACCCGCCCGGTCCTACAGGCCGAGACCGGTCTGGTGGAGGCGGGTGACGGCGTCCTTGTCGCCGTCCAGCTCGACGTCGGCGTGCTCCTGCCGACCGGAGACGAACAACAGCAGTTCCGAGGGGGCGCCCACGGCGGTGACCACGGGCGTACCGCGCTTGGCGACGGCCGTCTGACCGTCGGGCCGCCGCAGCACCAGCCCGACCGGCGACTTGCGGCCGTACATCCGGGCCGCCGTCTCCAGCCGGCGCCACAGCGCGTCCTCGAAGACGGGGTCGAGCTCCCGGGGCGACCAGTCCGGCTGGGCGCGGCGCACGTCCTCGGCGTGGATGAAGAACTCGACCGTGTTGGCCGCCTCGTCCACCTGTTTGAGTGCGAAGGGCGACAGGCGGGGCGGCCCGGTACGGACGAGCTGGACGAGTTCGTCGAAAGGCTTGGCGGCGAATTCGCCCTGCACCCGCTCCAGCCGGGGTGCGAGCTGCTTGATCAGCAGGCCGCCCGCCGCGTCGCTGCGGCGCTCCCGCACGACGACGTGCGCGGCCAGGTCCCGGGCCGTCCACCCCTCGCACAAGGTGGGGGCCTCGGGGCCGTGCGTCTCCAAGAGGTCGGCGAGCAACAGGCGTTCACGCTTGGCATGGGTCGACATGCGTGCAAGCGTACGGCGCGGTCGGCCGTGTGGGGCGGCTGTGGGCGCCCGGGCGGGTGCGGGGCGTGTCGGCCGCTACCCCGCGCGGTGTGTCGGCCGCTACCGCGGCGGCGTGCGGGCATCGGCGTGCGGGACAATGAAGCCATGTCCCAACAGATCCCTCTCGACCCTGCCGTCGCCGCCCGGCTCAAGCGCAACGCCGACGGCCTGGTGCCCGCCATCGCCCAGCAGTACGACACCGGCGAGGTGCTGATGCTGGGGTGGATGGACGACGAGGCGCTGCGCCGCACCCTCACCTCGGGGCGGGCCACCTACTGGAGCCGGAGCCGGGGCGAGTACTGGGTGAAGGGGGACACCTCGGGGCATGTGCAGTGGGTCAGGTCCGTGGCGCTCGACTGCGACGCGGACACCGTGCTGGTCAAGGTCGACCAGGTCGGCGCCGCCTGTCACACCGGCAGGCGGACCTGCTTCGACGCGGACGTACTGCTGCCCGCCGACCAGTAGGGTGAGGGGCCATGACGGCGCCTGACCTCGCAACCTTCCGGACGCTCGCCAAGGACCGGCGGGTCATCCCGGTGACCCGCCGCCTGCTGGCGGACGGCGACACCCCCATCGCCCTGTACCGCAAGCTCGCCGCGGAACGCCCCGGCACCTTCCTGCTGGAGTCGGCGGAGAACGGGCGGACCTGGTCGCGGTACTCCTTCATCGGGGTGCGCAGCGACGCCGCGCTCACCGTGGGCAGCGACGGCCAGGCGCACTGGCGGGGCACCCCACCGGTGGGCGTGCCCACCGACGGCGACCCGCTCGCCGCGCTCCGTGCCACCGTCGAGGTCCTGCACACCCCGCGGGACCTGCACCAGGGCGGCGATCTCCCGCCGTTCACCGGCGGCATGGTCGGCTACCTGGGCTACGACATCGTCCAGCGGCTGGAGAAGGTCGGCCACCATCCGGACACCGTGGACGACCTCGCGCTGCCCGAGCTGACGATGCTGCTCACCTCCGACCTGGCCGTCCTCGACCACCGCGACGGCACGGTGCTGCTCATCGCCAACGCGATCAACCACAACGACCTGGACACCGGAGTGGACGAGGCGCACGCGGACGCCGTACGGCGGCTGGACGCGATGGCCGCCGACCTGGCACGCCCCGCGCCCGTCGACCCGGTGGCGCTGCCGCCCTCCGAACTGCCCGCCTTCGAGGCCAGGTCGGGCGGGGGGACGTACCAGGGCTGGGTGGAGGACATCAAGGAGCGCATCCGCGGCGGGGAGGCGTTCCAGGTGGTGCCCTCGCAGCGGTTCGAGGCCCGCTGCGAGGCGAGCGCGCTGGACGTCTACCGGGTGCTGCGGGCCACCAACCCGAGCCCGTACATGTATCTGCTGCGCTTCGACGGTTTCGACATCGTCGGCTCCAGCCCGGAGGCGCTGGTCAAGGTCGAGGACGGCCGCGCGATGATGCACCCCATCGCCGGTACCCGGCCGCGCGGCGCCACCCCGGGCGAGGACACCGCGCTGGCCGAGGAGCTGCTGGCCGACCCGAAGGAGCGGGCCGAGCATCTGATGCTGGTCGACCTGGGCCGCAACGACCTGGGGCGGGTCTGCGAGCCGGGCAGCGTCGAGGTGGTCGACTTCATGTCCGTCGAGCGCTACAGCCATGTGATGCACATCGTCTCGACCGTCACCGGCCAACTGGCCCAGGGGCGTACGGCGTTCGACGCGCTCACCGCCTGCTTCCCGGCCGGCACCCTCTCCGGAGCGCCCAAGCCGCGCGCGCTGCAGATCATCGAGGAGTTGGAGCCCACCAAGCGCGGGGTCTATGGTGGATGTGTCGGATATCTCGACTTCGCGGGCGACTCCGACACCGCCATCGCGATCCGCACCGCGCTGCTGCGCGACGGGACGGCGTACGTCCAGGCGGGCGCCGGTGTCGTCGCCGACTCCGACCCCGCGGCCGAGGACACCGAGTGCGCCAACAAGGCCGCAGCGGTGCTGAGGGCGGTCCGGACCGCCGCGCGGCTCGCAGGTAGCGTGGAGGGGTGACTTCTTCAGCCCCCGCTCCGGACGCGAACGGTGCCGAGGGGATACCGCACCCCACCTCGCACACCGACGAAACCTCGCACACCGGCGAAGCGGATGCGGCCCCCGACGCCGCACGTGAGGGCCCCGCACGCTCACGCGCCGCGCGCACCGCACTGGCGGTCGCCCTGCTGTGCGGCGCGGTGGGCGCGGCCCTCGCGCTGGTCTCCGCAGGGCAGACGTGGAGCGAGTCCACGGCCGAGTTCGCGCAGGGCGAGGTGCCCGTCAGCGCCGAGGGCAGCGATGTGACCGGCCTGCCCAGCGCACTGGCGCTGGTCGGCCTCGCCGCGCTCGTCGCCGTTTTCGCCGTGCGCCGCGCGGGCCGCCGGATGGTCGCCGGTCTGCTGAGCCTGTGCGGCGCCGCCGTCCGGGCCTCGGGGCTGCTGGGCGCGGACGACACCGGGGCGCTGAGTGCCGAGGCCGCCAAGACCAGCGGCCTGGCGCACAGCGGCATCGGCGCCGTCGACGTCACCGCCTGGCCGTACGTGTCGGCCGCGGGCGGTGCGCTGCTCCTCGTCGCGGGGCTGCTGGCGCTGCGCTACGGCAGCGGCTGGCCGTCGATGTCCGGCAGCGCCCGCTACGAGCGCACCCCGCTGCGGCAGCGTGCCGCCCGTCCGCAGCGCGTCGACCCCGACCGCCCCGAGGACCTGTGGAAGGCCCTGGACCGGGGCGAGGACCCCACCCACGGCACCGCCTGACCCTTTGTGCGGGGCTTGTCCTTCCGCCGCGTCTCCCCTCTCGCGGCACCCCCTTCCCGCCGCAGCGGCGAGGAGTCAGACGGCGGGGACCGGCGGTGCCGAACCGGCGGGTGCCGGTGCGCTCGGCACCGCCGGTCACGTCTTACGTGGTGCGCGCCGTTGCGGCGGGAAGGGACGCGGCGGAAAGAAATGGGTGCGGCGGCAGAGGGAAGCGCGGTGGACACGGCCCGGTAGGGCGACCCCGTGGTAGCGCGCGGGCGCGGACGGGAGACAATGGGCCGCGTACGGGCCGGGTGGCCCCACCTCATGTTGTGACTCAAGGAGCATTCATGGCGCACAGCCACGGACACACCCCGGCCGCCTGGACCGGCTCGATCATCGCCTTCGTCGGTTTCTGCGTCGCCTCGGCCTTCACGGTCATGGCGCAGCCCATCGGCGTGATCGCAGGGCTGGTCGTCATCGGAGCGGGCGCTGTGATCGGCGGCATCATGCGGGCGGCGGGGCTCGGACAGTCGAAGTCCGCGGGTCTGACGGCCGAGCAGGCACGGGCCCACAAGCTGGCGCATCAGCAGGCGCACCCGCAGACGCACAGCAAGGCGCACTCCTGAGCGACCGGCAGTACGCCGCGACGGCGCGGCACCGCCTCATCGGCGCGGTGTCGCGTCTGGCCGCGCCCCTCGGCAGCCTCGCCGCGGTGGGCGCGGCCTTCGTCTATGTGGCCGCCGTCGATCCCAACGAGCCCGGCCACTATCCGGCCTGCCCCTTTTTGACCGTCACCGGTCTGTACTGCCCGGGGTGCGGCGGGCTGCGCAGCGCGCACGCCGTCGCCCATGGCGACCTCGGCGCCGCGCTGAGCGCGAACGCGCTCGCGGTCCTGCTCCTGGTCGGTCTCGCGGTGGGCTGGCTGCACTGGACCAGCCGCGCGGTCCGGGCCCGTGCGTACTCCTTCCCGGTACATCTGCGGGCCTGGCACTGGTGGGCTGCGGGCGGGGCGCTGGTGGCCTTCACGGTTGTCCGGAATACGCCCCTCGGCACCGCGCTGATTCCCTGAGCGGTCCCGCCCGGACGACCGACGAGGCGGCGATTTGTCCGCTATATGGGACCGTGCGTAACCGGATGCGGGACCTCCGTGCCGTGGCGGATACCATCACAGTGGCCCACCCGACCATCCCCCGCTCCGCCGACGAGGGGCCGCACCCGGCCAATACCCCGCCAGCCGACAATCAGCCCGGATCCCAGCCCGAACCCAGCCACAAGGAGGCCGCTCGGTGAGTGTGCTCGACGAGATCATCGAAGGCGTGCGTGAGGACCTCGCCGAGCGGCAGGCGCGCGTCAGCCTCGAGGAGCTCAAGGAGCGTGCGGCCCGGGCACCCCGCGCCAAGGACGGACTCGCGGCGCTCAAGGGCGACAGCACGGCCGGCGTGCGGGTGATCTGCGAGGTCAAGCGCTCCAGCCCGTCCAAGGGCGCGCTGGCGGCCATCGCCGACCCGGCCGGGCTCGCCGCCGACTACGAGGCGGGCGGCGCCGCCGTCATCTCCGTCCTCACCGAACGCCGCCGCTTCGGCGGTTCGCTGGCCGACCTGGAGGCCGTGCGCGCCCGCGTCGACATCCCCGTGCTGCGCAAGGACTTCATCTTCTCCTCCTATCAGCTGTGGGAGGCCCGTGCGCACGGCGCCGACCTCGTGCTGCTGATCGTCGCCGCGCTGGAGCAGGAGGCGCTCGTCTCCCTGATCGAGCGGGCCGAGTCCATCGGGCTCACCCCGCTGGTCGAGGTGCACGACGAGGAGGAGGCCGAGCGGGCGCTGGAGGCCGGAGCGAAGATCGTCGGCGTCAACGCGCGGAACCTCAAGACGCTGGAGGTGGACCGGGGCAACTTCACCCGGATCGCCCCCGAGATCCCTGACCACCTCGTCAAGATCGCCGAGTCCGGTGTCCGCGGCCCGCACGACCTGATCGCGTACGCGAACGAGGGGGCCGACGCGGTGCTGGTGGGGGAGTCCCTGGTGACCGGGAAGGACCCGCGGACCGCCGTCTCCGATCTCGTCGCCGCGGGCGCCCACCCGGCGCTCCGCCACGGGAGGGGCTGAGCTCCCATGGCCGCCGTCGTCTCCCTGTGCTCCCTCGCGCTGGCGCGCGGGTGCCGCCCGCGCGGGTGCCGGGCGCCCGCGCGGCGCGTGCGGGGGCGGTCCGTCCGCTACCACATCGGGTGCGAGCCGGGCGTGATCCGCGGCCGTCGATGGCGCTGACCCTCCCCCTTCCTTCCCCCTGCGGAGGGGTGGGGGCGCAGCCATCACGTCAGCCCACTCGCGAGGAGCACCGTCGGTATGTCATCCGACTACTTCATTCCTGACCCGGAGGGTCAAAGCCCCAGCATCGCCGGTTACTTCGGCGCGTTCGGCGGCAAGTTCATCCCAGAGGCACTGGTCGCCGCCGTGGACGAGGTGGCCACCGAGTACGAGAAGGCCAAGGCGGACCCGGCCTTCGCCGCCGAGCTCGACGAGCTGCTCGTCAACTACACCGGCCGTCCCAGCGCCCTTACCGAGGTGCGGCGGTTCGCCGAGCACGCGGGGGGTGCCCGTGTCTTCCTCAAGCGCGAGGATCTCAACCACACCGGCTCACACAAGATCAACAATGTGCTTGGTCAGGCGCTGCTGACCAAGCGCATGGGCAAGCCGCGCGTCATCGCCGAGACCGGCGCGGGGCAGCACGGCGTGGCGACCGCCACCGCATGCGCCCTCTTCGGGCTCGAATGCACCATCTACATGGGCGAGATCGACACCGAGCGGCAGGCGCTGAACGTCGCCCGGATGCGGATGCTCGGCGCCGAGGTCGTGCCCGTCACCTCGGGCAGCCGCACCCTCAAGGACGCCATCAACGAGGCCTTCCGCGACTGGGTCGCCAACGTCGAGCGGACCCATTACCTCTTCGGCACCGTCGCCGGGCCCCACCCCTTCCCACAGCTCGTCCGCGACTTCCACCGCGTCATCGGCGTCGAGGCGCGGCGGCAGATCCTGGAGCGGACCGGTCGGCTGCCGGACGCGGTCGCCGCCTGTGTGGGCGGCGGCTCCAACGCGATCGGGCTCTTCCACGCCTTCCTGCCGGACACCGGCGTACGGCTGGTCGGCTTCGAGGCGGCGGGCCACGGTGTGGACTCCGGTGAGCACGCGGCCACGCTGACCGCGGGCGAGCCGGGCATCCTGCACGGTTCGCGCTCCTACGTCCTGCAGGACGACGAGGGCCAGATCACCGAGCCGTACTCGATCTCCGCGGGGCTCGACTACCCGGGCATCGGCCCCGAGCACGCGTTCCTCAAGGACAGCGGACGCGGGGAGTACCGGCCGGTCACCGACGACGAGGCGATGCGGGCGCTGCGGCTGCTCTCCCGGACCGAGGGCATCATTCCGGCCATCGAGAGCGCACACGCGCTGGCGGGCGCCCTGGAGCTGGGCAAGGAGCTGGGCAGCGACGGCATCGTGCTGGTGAACCTCTCGGGCCGTGGTGACAAGGACATGGACACCGCCGCGCGGTACTTCGGCCTGCTCGGTGACGACAACGACGCAAGCGGCACGGCCGAGGGGGAGAACGCATGAGCGGCACGGGTGGCAACGTCACACTGCTGGACGAGACCCTGGCGCGGGCCAAGGCCGAGAACCGGGCCGCGCTCGTCGGCTACCTCCCCGCGGGCTTCCCCACCGTCGAGGGCGGCATCGCCGCCTGCACCGCGCTGCTGGAGAGCGGCTGCGACGTGGTCGAGGTCGGGCTGCCGCACAGCGACCCGGTGATGGACGGGCCGGTGATCCAGACGGCGGACACCATCGCACTGGAGGGCGGGGTGCGGATCGCGGACGTGGTGCGCACGGTCCGCGAGGCACACGCCGCCACCGGGAAGCCGGTGCTGGTGATGACGTACTGGAACCCCGTGGACCGGTACGGTGCCGAACGCTTCGCCGAGGAACTGGCGGCCGCCGGCGGCGCCGGCTGCATCCTGCCCGACCTTCCGGTCGAGGAGTCGGAGGGCTGGCGGAAGGCCGCCGAGCGGGCCGGGCTCGGCACCGTCTTCGTCGTCGCGCCCAGCAGCCAGGACGCACGGCTGGCCAGGATCACCGCGGCGGGCAGCGGCTTCGTGTACGCCGCCTCGCTGATGGGGGTCACCGGGACGCGGGAGTCGGTGGGCAACGAGGCCCGCGGGCTGGTCGCCCGGGTGCGGGCCACCACCTCTTTGCCGGTGTGCGTCGGGCTCGGGGTGTCCGATCCCGGGCAGGCCGCCGAGGTGGCCGCCTTCGCGGACGGGGTGATCGTCGGCTCGGCGTTCGTCAAGCGTTTGCTGGACGCCGACACCCTGGAGGCGGGCCTCGACGAGGTGCGCGAGCTCGCGGCGGCACTCGCCGAGGGCGTCCGCCGCTAGCGGACCGGCGGACCCGGCACGGTTGTCAGGGCCCCGGCGATCCCTCGCCGGGGCCCTTCCCTTTCGGGTGACACCGAAGCCCTCCCTTTCGGGTGAAAAAGGGTGCGGTGTGTCCGTCGCCGCCCCGCTCCTCTCGTTGGGTCGGGCGTGATGAGCCAGAACGACAAAGAGGACGGCAGGCGCTCGGCCCGCGAGCGCCTGCGGGACCAGCGGGAGCGGGACAAGGCAGCCGAGCGCCGGTGGCGTTCGCTCAAGGTGGGCGGGGTGGTCGTCGCGGTGCTGGCCGTCGCGGCCGGTATCGGCGCCACGGTCGCCAGCCGGAGCGGCGGCGACCAGAGCGCCCAGTCGGCGAAGCCGGTCACGGTGGGGCGGCAGAGCGCCCCGGCGAAGCTCACTGTCTACGAGGACTTCCGCTGCCCGGCGTGCGGGCAGTTCGAGAACGCCTTCCGCAGCACGGTCAAGAGCCTGGAGCGGGCGGGCAAGCTCAAGGCCGAGTACCACCTGGTGACGCTCATCGACGGGAACATGGGCGGCCGGGGCTCCCGAGAGGCGGCCAATGCCGCGCTGTGCGCCAGGGACAAGGGGAAGTTCGCCCCGTACCACGACGTGCTCTTCCAGCACCAGCCCGCCGAGGAGGACGACGCGTTCGCCGACACCCGGCGGCTGATCGAACTGGCCCGGAAGGTGGACGGGTTGGTCGACTCCGGGTTCGAGAAGTGTGTGACCAGCGGCCGGCACGACGCCTCGGTGAAGCGTTCGGACGAGGCTTTCCGTGCCTCCGGGTACCAGGGGACGCCGACCGTCCTGCTCAACGGCAAGGACGTCTTCAGCGACCAGTCGGACCCGCTGACCCCCGACAAGCTGCGGAAGCTGGTCGAGCGCAAGGCCGACGAGAAGAGCTAGCCGCCCGGACGCCCCGCCCCGCCCCGCCCCGCCCCGTCCCGTCCCGCCCGGGCGGCGAGGCGTTATCCAGCCGTTGTGCGGGCTGATTGTCCGGTGCGCCGCCGGGCACGGTAGCGTCGGGTTCGCCATGGAGACCCTTGCCTTTATCCCCAGTCCCTCGGCCGGTGAGATTCACCTCGGGCCGCTCCCGCTGCGCGGCTACGCGCTCTGCATCATCCTCGGCGTCTTCGTCGCGGTCTGGCTCGGCGGGCGCCGGTGGGTCGCTCGGGGCGGGCAGGCGGGCACCGTCGCCGACATCGCCGTATGGGCCGTACCGTTCGGCCTCGTCGGCGGCAGGCTGTACCACGTCATCACCGACTATCAGCTCTACTTCGGCGAGGGCCGCAACCCCGTCGACGCCGTCCGGATCTGGGACGGCGGGCTGGGGATCTGGGGCGCCATCGCGCTGGGCGCGCTCGGTGCCTGGATCGGCTGCCGTCGCCGGGGCATCGCACTGCCCGCCTACGCGGACGCGGTGGCGCCGGGCATCGTGCTGGCGCAGGCGCTGGGCCGCTGGGGCAACTGGTTCAACCAGGAGCTGTACGGGCGGCCGACCGATCTGCCGTGGGCCCTCAAGATCGACCCGGAGCACCGGCCGGTGGACACCCCCGATCTGGCCACCTACCACCCGACCTTCCTGTACGAGTCGCTGTGGTGCGTCGGTGTGGCGCTGCTGGTGATCTGGGCGGACCGCCGGTTCCGGCTGGGGCACGGCCGGGCGTTCGCGCTCTATGTGGCCGGGTACACGGTGGGCCGCTTCTGGATCGAGTACATGCGGGTGGACGACGCGCACCATGTGCTCGGCATGCGGCTGAACAACTGGACGGCGATCGTCGTCTTCCTGCTCGCGGTCGTCTACATCGTCGTCTCCGCGAAGAAGCGGCCCGGCCGCGAGGAGATCGTCGAGCCGGAGGCGGAGGCGGAGCCGGAGCCGGGGACGGACACCGGCGGTCCGGACTCCGCGGATGTCGACGCCGCGCCCGAGGGCTCCTCGGCGGAAGGGAGCTCCTCGGCGAAGGAGTCCTCCGAGGACGGGCCCGGCCGCGGGAAGCCCTCCGGCGGGAAGCCTGCCGGTGACGGCGGCGGTGACGGCCCCGCGGGGGCGGAGTCGGTGGCGAAGGGACCGGAGCCGCGGCGCAAGGCGGTCGACGGGCCCGCCTCCTAGACCCTGACCCGCTCGCCCCCTGCGAGGGCAGGGGGCGAGCCGCCTGTCCGAATTGCGCGCTTATGTGTGCAATTCTCGGTGCGTGCTGTGGTTGATCGTCGTCCACTTCGCGGCCGCCTGCTGTGCCGGGCCACTGGTGCGGTGGCTCGGTCCGCGCGCCTTCCTGCCGCTCGCGCTGGCACCCGCCGGTGCGGCGGGCTGGGCCACGGCGCACTACAGCCAGGTCGTGGACGGCGGTGCACTGGAGGAGCACACCGACTGGATCCCCGCGCTCGGCGTCGGTATCGCCCTGCGCTGCGACGCGCTCGCACTGGTGATGGTGCTGATCGCCGGGGGCGTCGGGGCCCTGGTGATGGTCTACTGCGCGGCCTACTTCGACCGCGACGCGCCACGGCTCGGTGCCTTCGCCGGGTCGCTGACCGCCTTCGCCGGGTCCATGCTCGGCCTGGTGCTGGCCGACGACCTGATCGTGCTGTACGTGCTGTGGGAACTCACCTCGGTCTTCTCCTTCCTGCTCATCGGGCACAGCTCCGAACACCGCACCAACCGCCGGGCCGCGCTGCAGGCGCTGCTGGTCACC
Organism: Streptomyces sp. B15; assembly: GCF_018070605.1. Classification (NCBI taxonomy): domain Bacteria; kingdom Bacillati; phylum Actinomycetota; class Actinomycetes; order Kitasatosporales; family Streptomycetaceae; genus Streptomyces; species Streptomyces sp. B15. The sequence goes on along the minus strand of NZ_JAGPXJ010000016.1, from coordinate 51,862 downwards.
ACGCTCGGCGGACTGGTGATGCTCGTCGGCTTCCTGATGCTGGGGCAGGCGGCCGGCACCTACCGGATCTCACGGCTGCTCGCCGACCCGCCCGGTGCTTCCGCACTGGTCTCGGGCGCCCTCGTACTGGTGCTGGTGGGGGCGCTGTCCAAGTCCGCCGTGTGGCCGTTCAGCTTCTGGCTGCCCGGGGCGATGGCCGCCGCCACGCCCGTCTCCGCCTATCTGCACGCCGCCGCCATGGTCAAGGCCGGGATCTATCTGATCGCGCGGCTCGCGCCCGCCTTCGCCGACGTACCGCCCTGGCGGCCGCTGGTGCTGGTGCTGGGCAGCGTCACCATGCTGCTTGGCGGCTGGCGGGCACTGCGCGAGAAGGACCTGAAGCTGCTGCTGGCCTACGGCACCGTCAGCCAGCTCGGCCTCCTCACCGTGCTGGTCGGCGACGGCACCCGGGACGCGGCGCTGGCCGGGGCCGATGTGATCCTGGCGCACGCGCTGTTCAAGGCACCCCTCTTCCTCGTCGTCGGCATCATCGACCACCTCACCGGCACCCGTGATCTCGACCGGCTCTCCGGTGTCGGACGGGCGCAGCCCGTGTTGTGCGCCGTCGCCGTGTGCGCCGGGCTGTCGATGGCGGGGCTGCCACCACTGCTCGGGTTCGCCGCCAAGGAGGCGGCCGTCTCGGCGCTGCTGGGGGCGAGGACGGCCGAGGCGTGGGCGCTGTGTGCCGTCGTCGCCGGGTCGGCGCTGACCACCGCGTACACGCTGCGCTTCCTGTGGGGGGCCTTCGCCCGCAAGGAGTGCGGCACCCCGCCGATGGAGCCGGTGACCGTGTCCCCGGACGCCCGCGCCGGGTCACTGCTGCTGGGACCCGCGCTGGTGTGCGCGCTGGCCGGGCTCGTGCTGGGGCCCGGCGTGGCATGGCTGGACCCGCTGCTGGGCCGGTACGCCGATGTCTTCCCCGTCGAAGGCGCCCGCTACCACCTGGCGCTGTGGCACGGCTGGGGCACCGCGCTGGGACTCTCGGCCCTCTCCTGGGTGCTGGGCGCCGCCGTCTTCCTCGCCGGGCGGCAGCTGGCCGCCCTGGGGGACCGGCTCGCACACGTCGACGGCGACCAGGTGTTCGCCCGGGCGCTGTGGGCGCTGGAGCGCGTCTCCCTCCAGGTCACCGGCGCCGTGCAGCGCGGCTCGCTGCCCGTCTATCTGGGCACCGCCCTCGTCGTCCTGCTCGGCTTCGAGACCGCGCAACTGGTGGCCGGGGGGCCATGGCCGGATCTGGAGCCGGTGCGCTGGTACGACTCGTTCCCGCAGCTGGCCGTCGCAGCCGGGGTCGCGGCGGTCGCGGTGCTGTGCGTGGTGGCACGCCAGCGGCTGAAGGCGGCCGTCCTGGCGGGCATCACCGGCTACGGCGCCGCACTCCTCTACGTGCTGCACGGCGCGCCCGACCTGGCGCTGACCCAGTTCGCCGTCGAGACCGTCTCGCTCATCGTCTTCGTACTCGTGCTGCGCAGACTTCCGGCGCGCTTTCCCGACGGCAGCAGCAGGTGGCGCACGCGGAGGGGCGTGCAGCTCGTCGTCTCCGTCGCAGCCGGCGGCCTGCTGGCCGGGCTGCTCCACCTCTCGCTCGCGGCCCGCACCGCTGCGCCCTCCGGCCCGGAACTGCTCTCCGCCACGGAGCACGAGGGCGTCCGGAACGTGGTGGCCACCACCCTGGTGGACCTGCGGGCCTGGGACACCATGGGCGAGTCGGCGGTGCTGGCCGTCGCCGCCGTCGGGGTCACCAGCCTGGTCTATCTGCGCCGCCGTGCCCGGGTGCCCGTCGCCCATCCCGTCCCCGGCGCCGAACACCCCGTCGACGGCCCCGCCCCGACCGCGCCCGTCGCGGGGCCCGGAAGACCACCCGGTGCCCAGTCGGCCGGCTCGGCGAGCGTCGCCCTCGACCGCCCTCCCGAAGCCGCGGAGACCGGGGCCCACCGGCTGCCCACCGGGCGCCGGGACGCCTGGAAGCTGCCGGGGCGCCTCGGCGCCCGCCCTCCGCACCGCTCGCCCGTCGCGCCCCGCCGCACCTGGCTGGCGGCCGGCGCCACGCTGGCGCCCGAGGGCCGCTCGGTGATGTTCGAGGTGATGGCCCGACTGGTCTTCCACCCGATCCTGGTGCTCTCCCTCTATCTGCTCTTCTCCGCCGAGAACCAGCCCGGCGGCGGCTTCACCGCGGGACTGGTGGCCGGACTCGCGCTGGCCGTGCGCTATCTGGCGGGCGGACGGCTGGAACTGGCGGCTGCCGCACCCGTGGACGCCGGGTTCCTGCTCGGACTGGGGCTGCTGATCATCACCGGCACCGGTCTGGCCGGGCTCGGACTGGGCGGCGCCGTGCTGGCCTCCGGCAAGGTGACCGGCGACTTCTGGCTCGTCGGACCGTTCCACGCGGCCAGCCCCGTGCTCTTCGACACCGGCGTCTATCTGCTCGTGCTCGGCGTCGTCCTCGACGTCCTGCGCAGCCTCGGCTCGGAGATCGACCGGCGCCTGGAGCGAGAGCGCCACGGTACGGGCCCGTCCGGCACGGGCGACGCGTCCGGTGCGGGGAGCCCGTCCGGCACCAGGCAGGAGCGGTCGCGATGACGGGGACGGTCGCGCTGGTGGGCTGCGGCGGAGTGCTGTTCTCCTGCGGTACGGCGCTGCTGCTGGCCCGCCCGCTGACCCGCATCCTGCTGGGGGCCGTGCTCATCGGCAACGGCGTCAACCTTCTGGTCCTCGCCACCTCAGGTCCCCAGGGCAACGCCGCGCTGCTGCACCCGGGCACCGCGCGCGAGACGATCGCCGATCCGCTGCCGCAGGCGTTCATCCTCACCGCCATCGTCATCACCCTCGCGCTGACGGCGTTCCTGGCGACCATGGCCTACCGCGCCTGGCAGCACTCCGGAAACGACGACGTACCCGACGACATCGAGGACATCCGCGTCGTACGCCGCGCCACGTACGCCGAGGAACGGGAGCGGCTGCGCGCCGCCTACCGCAAACGACGCCACGAGTACCGCGCCCTGGCGCACGACGAGGAAGAGCGCGAGGCCCGTGAACGCAGCGCCTACGAGCGGCTGGGCACGGCCCGCGACCGGTACCGCGGACTGCGCCGGCGCGCCCGCGCCGACGCGCGGGTCTTCCGAGCCCGGCAGGCGCGCGCCGAGGAGACGGCGGAGGAGATCGTAGGGGAGGACGACCCGTGGCAGACCATCCTGGGCGCGGACCGATGAGCGCGCCCGCCCGCAGCCCTCGGCGACCCGGCGCGGAGAGGGGGCCGCGATGAGCGGGGTGGAGTCGTTGGTGCCCCTCCCGGTGATCCTCCCCCTGTGCGCCGCGGGGCTCAAACTGGCCATCGGCGCGAGACTCGAACGCGTGCAGCGGTTCATCAGCGCTGCCGTGCTGCTCGCCGTGCTGATCGTCTCGCTGCTGCTGCTGATCGCCGCCGACCGGCACGGACCGCAGGTGATGTTCGCCGGAGGGTGGGCCCCGCCGGTGGGCATCGTCCTGGTCGCCGACCGGCTCTCCGCATTGATGCTGGTGATCTCCTCGTCCGTGACGCTGTGCGTACTCGTCTACTCCGTCGGCCAGGGCATGGCGGACAACGACGACACCACCCCGCTGTCCGTCTTCCACCCCTCCTATCTGGTGCTGGTCGCCGGGGTCTCGGACACCTTCCTGGCCGGGGACCTGTTCAACCTCTACGTCGGCTTCGAGCTGATGCTGACGGCCAGCTATGTGCTGATGACCATCGGCGGCACCCTGGCGCGCATCCGCGCGGGTGCCACCTACGCGATCGTCTCGCTGCTGTCGTCCATGCTGTTCCTGGCCGCCGTCGCCATGGTGTACGCCGCCACCGGCACCGTGACCATGGCCCAACTGCCCGCCCGGCTCGACGCCTTGCCCAGCAGCGTGGCCATGGTCATCCAGGTCGCCCTGCTCGGAGTCTTCGCCATCAAGGCCGCCGTCTTCCCGCTCGCCGCCTGGCTGCCCGACTCCTACCCCACGGCCCCGGCGCCGGTGACCGCGGTCTTCGCGGGACTGCTGACCAAGGTCGGTGTCTATGCCGCGCTCCGCACCCAGACGCTGTTGTTCCCCGGGACCGGCATCGACACCGTCCTGTTGGTCGTGGCGCTGCTGTCGCTGCTGGTCGGCATCCTCGGCGCCGTCGCACAGACGGACCTGAAACGGCTGCTGTCCTTCACTCTCGTCAGCCATATGGGATACATGTTCTTCGGGATCGGACTGGCCAGCCCCGACGGCATCTCCGGCGCCGTCTTCTACGTCGCCCACCACATCACCGTGCAGACCACCCTCTTCCTCGTCGCCGGGCTGGTCGAACGCCGCAGTGGAACGACCGACCTGCAAAGCCTCGGCGGCCTGGTGCGGCTCTCCCCGCTGCTGGCCGTGCTGTTCCTCGTCCCCGCACTGAACCTCGCCGGCATTCCGCCGCTCTCCGGCTTCCTCGGCAAGTTGGGGCTGATGCGGGCCGGTGTGGACGACGGCGGGGTCCTCGCCTACGTCCTGGTCGCGGGCAGCACGGTCACCAGCCTCCTCACCCTGTACGCGCTGGCCAAGGCGTGGAATCTGGCATTCTGGCGCGCCGCCACACCCGAGATGTGCGCTGCCGGGACGGTGCTGGAATCGACGGAGGAGGACGCTTCGGACGTCCCGGACGCCGCCGCCCGGGGCGCCGCCGCCCGGGACACCCCGACGGGCGGCGGCGACTGGCCCGCCGGCGGCCTCGGGCTGCTGGCGCCGCGCCGGGTGACGGCCACCTTCGGTGGTCAGGAGATCACCACCACCAGCTCGCTCCCCGTCAGCATGGCCGCTGCCACCACGGCCCTCGTACTGTTCGGACTGGCCTTCACCGTGCTCGCGGGACCGCTGTTCGCACTGACCGACCGCGCGGCCGGCGAACTGCTCGCGCGTACCCCCTACGTCGAGGCGGTGATCGGCGGATGACGGCCCCTCAACGGCTGCCGGAGGCCAGTCGGCTGCGCGCCACCCAGTGGCCCATGGTGCTCGGGTTGACCCTGCTGTGGCTGCTGCTGTGGGGCACCCCCACCCCGGCCAACATCGTGACCGGGGTACTGGTCGCGCTGCTGGTGGTGCTGGTCTTCCCGCTGCCGCCCATCGAGAAGCAGTCCCATCCGCACCCGCTCGGCATCCTGCGGTTCGTCGCCCGGTTCGCGCTGGACATGGTCGTCTCCAGCTGGCGGATCAACCGCTCCATCCTCGCCCTCGGCCGCCCGCGCTGCGCCGTGCTCGCGGTGCGGATGCGCTGCCCCGGCGACCTGCTGCTGACCGCGACGGCCGTCGCCGTCACCGCCGTACCCGGCAGCACCGTCCTGGAGGTCGACCGCCGGTCGGGAACCCTCTACCTGCATGTGCTCGGCGGCGACCGGGAGGAGGATCTGGCGCGCGCCCGACGGGACGCGCTGCGCCTGGAGACCCGCGTCGTGGAGGCCTTCGGCACCGCCGCCGACGTCGCCGCCATCCGGGCCTCCGAGACCGCCCAGGAGGTGTTCGGCCGGTGGCGGTGACGGCAGCCGCCCCTTCGGCGGCCTACGAGACGGTCGCGGCGGTGATCGCGGCGCTGCTGCTGGCCGCCGGGCTGCTGGTCACCCTGCGGATGGCGCGAGGACCCTCGACCCTGGACCGGGCCGTCGCCCTCGATGTGCTGGTCGCCGTGGTGATGGCCGGTATCGCCCTCCAGTCGGCGGTCCGGGGCAACTCCTTCTATCTGCCGGTGCTCCTGGTCCTCTCCTTCCTCGGCTTCACCGGCTCGGTCGGCGTCGCCCGCTTCATGGCGCTGCGCGACGAGGCCGGGACCGAGGACGTGGACGTGAGCGAGGGCACCGGAGAGGAGAGCCGGGGCGACCAGGGCGCCGCCCAGGAGAGCGCCGGCGGGCAAGCGGGCGGTGCCGGGGGGAACTCCGCGCCCGACGACGGCCCGCGACGGCCCGGACCACCACCGGAGGAGCCATGAAGCCCACATCCCGGGAGCCGCGATGAGCTGGGGGGAGGTGGCCGACGCCGGGGGCGCCCTGTGCATGCTGGTGGGCGCCTTGCTGTGCCTGCTGGCCGGGATCGGGCTGCTGCGGTTGCCGGACGTCCTCAGCCGGATGCACGCCGCGACCAAGCCGCAGTCCTTCGGCCTGCTGCTGGTCCTGATCGGTGCCGGGCTCTGGCTGCGCAGCCCCATCGACCTGTGCACCCTGCTGCTCGTCGGCCTCTTCCAGCTGCTGACCTCACCGGTGGCCGCGCACATGGTGGGCCGTGCCGCCTATCGGACCGGACGGCTGGACCGGGAGGGACTGGTCCGCGACGAGCTGGCGGAGGCACTTCGTACCGCGGCCGCCGACCGAGACCCGGGGGATCCCGGGGAGAATCCCAGGTCAACGGGGTAAGTACGGCCTTCCTTGCTGGCAGCGGAAGGCGCTTCGTGCCTACGCTTCGAACAGTGGGCGCCCCGCCCGTCTGCAGTCCGAAGCGAAGGAGCCGTACCGGCCATGTCCCATGCCGGAGTCACCGACCCGACCCATGTCGCACACCGCGACAACCACACCCACCGCGACGTCAACGGCGGCTGGCTGCGGCCCGCCGTCTTCGGCGCGATGGACGGGCTGGTCTCCAACCTCGGTCTGATGACCGGCGTGGCGGGCAGTGCCGCCTCCTCGCAGACCATCGTCATCGCCGGTCTCGCCGGGCTGGCGGCCGGCGCCTTCTCGATGGCCGCCGGGGAGTACACCTCCGTCGCCTCGCAGCGCGAACTGGTCCAGGCCGAGCTGGAGATCGAGCGGCGCGAGCTGCGCCGCAGCCCCGGTGAGGAGGTCAAGGAGCTGGCCGCCCTGTACGAGTCGCGCGGGGTCGACGCCGAGCTGGCCATGAAGGTCGCCAAGCAGCTGCACCGCGACCCGGAGCAGGCGCTGGAGATACACGCCCGCGAAGAGCTGGGCATCGACCCCGCCGATCTGCCCTCGCCGACCGTCGCGGCCGTCTCCTCGTTCCTGTCCTTCGCCCTGGGCGCCGTACTGCCCGTGCTGCCCTACCTGTTCGGGACCACCGCACTGTGGCCCGCTGTGCTGCTCGCGCTGACGGGGCTGTTCGTGTGCGGGGCGGTCGTCGCCCGGGTCACCGCCCGCAGTTGGTGGTTCAGCGGCGCCCGCCAACTGGGCCTGGGCGCCGCCGCTGCCGCGGTCACCTACGGGCTGGGCGCCTTGTTCGGGGTCGCGGTCGGATAGCCGGACGGCGGACGGGTCAGCGGCGGCGGGCCAGCGACAGTGTGCGGCGGGCCCCCGCGACGACGGCCGGGTCGACGAAGCGCCCGTCCGGCAGCGCCAGCGCCCCCGCTTCGGTGGCGGCGGCCGTCACGATCTCCTCCGCCGCCGCCACCTCCTGCGTGCTGGGCCGGTACGCCTCCTCGATGACGGGCAGCTGCCGCGGATGGATCGCCGTCCGCCCGAGGAACCCGCGCGCCCGCCCCTCCGCGCAGTCGCGGGCCAGCCCCTCGGTGTCCCGTACGTCGGGGTACACCGACTGGGGCGGGGGCGCCAGCCCGGCGGCCCGCGCGGCGACCACCGCCCGCCCCCGTGCGTACTCCAGACCGCCGGCCGAGCCGCTCGGCACCCCCAGATCGGCACGCAGATCGGCCTCTCCCAGGGCGATGCCGTCCACCGCGGGGTGCCCGGTGGCGATCTCGAAGGCGTACTCCACACCCAGCGCCGACTCCAACAGGGCGTACAGCGGCGGTACGTCGTCCGCCGACGGCACCCAGCCGACGGCGCGCCGCAGCTGGTCCGCGTCCGTCACCTTCGGCAGCCGCAGCCCGGCGAGCCCCGGCAGGGGCGCCAGCGTGCGGATGTCCCCCTCGGCGAGGGGACCGTCCAGGTCGTTGACCCGCACATGGACGGGGACCGGGCCGGGCGGGCCGTCCGCCAGCAGTTCCGCGGTGGCGGCACGGGCGTACGCCTTGCGCTCGGGCGCGACGGCGTCCTCCAGGTCGACCAGCACCACATCGGTGCCCGAGTGCAGCGCCTTGGTGACCACCTCGGGCCGGTCCCCGGGAACATAGAGCCAGGTCAGCCAGGTCGCAGGGGTCCCGGAAGGGGTCGCTGCGGTGGTGTGCGCCGCCGGGGCCGCCGGGGAGGACTTCACCGCACCACACCTGCCTCCCGCAGCGTGTCGATCTGCTCCCTCGTCAGGCCGAGACCCGAGAGCACCTCGTCGGTGTCGGCCCCGTGCGCGCGGCCCGCCCAGCGGATTCCGCCGGGCGTCTCGGAGAGCCGGAAGAGGACGTTCTGCATCGCCACGGTGCCGAGCTCCTCGTCCTCGACCTCGGTGATCGAACCCAGGGCGCGGTACTGCTCGTCGGCCAGCACGTCGCGGACGTCGTAGACGGGGGCGACAGCGGCCTGGGCCTCCTCGAAAGCGCGGAGCACCTCCTCGCGGTCGTGGCGGGCTATCCAGCCGCCGACCGCCTCGTCCAACTCCGCCGCGTGCGCGGCACGGCCCGCACCGGTGGAGAACCACGGCTCGGCCAGGAACTCGGGGCGCCCCACCAACCGCAGCACCCGCTCGGCCACGGACTGCGCGGAGGTGGAGACCGCGACCCACCGGCCGTCGGCCGTGCGGTAGGTGTTGCGGGGCGCGTTGTTGGCCGACCGGTTGCCGGTGCGCGGCTGGACGTAGCCGAGCTGGTCGTACCAGACGGGATGCGGGCCCAGCACGGTCAGCATCGGCTCGATGATGGCCATGTCCACCACCTGGCCCCGCCCGGTGCGCTCCCGGCCGGCCAGCGCGGTCATGACGGCGTACGCGGTGGACAGCGCGGCGATCGAGTCCGCCAGGCCGAACGGTGGCAGGGTCGGCGGCCCGTCCGGCTCACCGGTGAGCGCCGCGAAACCGCTCATCGCCTCGGCGAGGGTGCCGAACCCGGGGCGGTGCGCGTACGGGCCGAACTGGCCGAAGCCGGTCACCCTGGCCAGCACGAGCCGCGGGTTGGCCGCGGACAGCTCCTCCCACCCCAGCCCCCACCGCTCCAGGGTGCCGGGGCGGAAGTTCTCCACCACGACATCCGCCCCGGCGGCGAGCCTCAGCAGTACGTCGCGCCCCTCGGCGCAGGACAGATCCAGGGCGATGGTCCTCTTGTTGCGGCCCAGCAGCTTCCACCACAGGCCGATCCCGTCCTTGCTCGGGCCGTGCCCCCGGGACGGGTCGGGCTTGTGCGGGTGTTCGACCTTGATGACCTCGGCGCCGAAGTCGCCGAGCATGGTGGCCGCCAGCGGCCCCGCGAAGAGGGTGGCGCAGTCCAGGACGCGGAGTCGGTCGAGCGGCGCGGCGGATGAGGTGCCGTCAGACATGGTGCGGTGCTCCTTTCACGCTCAGCGCGGCCGTGCGGGAGGCCAGCGCGTCGAAGCCGATGCCGTCCAGTGCGCCGACGCTCGTCGCCAGCCGGTTGCGCAGCGGGTCCGTCCAGCGGGCGGGCAGCGCGGCGGGGGAGCCCGCCAGCAGCCCGGCCAAGGACCCGGCGGTCGCCCCGTTCGAGTCGGTGTCCCAGCCGCCCGACACCACCCGGCGCACGGCACCGTCGAAGTCGCCGCGCGCATGGGTCAGGGCCGCTGCCACCAGCGCCGCGTTGGGCAGCACATGGACCCAGTGGTGGCCGCCGTACGCCTCGTGCAGCTCGTCGACCACGGGTTCGAATCCGGCCACGCCGCCGTCCCGGGCCGCATGCGCCGCGGCGGCGCCGGCGCGCACCGCGGCCGCGTACCGGGAGGCGGGCGGCACCACGGACAGCCCCGCCGCCAGGCAGGCGTCCACGTCGACGTCCGGGCCCCCGCCCGCCGCACGGGCCAGCGCCGCCGCCACGAACATCGCGCCGTAGACGCCGTTCGCGGTATGGGTGAGCACCGCGTCCCGCCACGCGGCCTCGGCAGCGGCCCCGGGATCGCCCGGGTGGGTCCAGCCGAAGATGTCGGCGCGGATCTGGGCGCCGATCCACTCCCGGAACGGGTTCCGGTACGTCCCCGTGTCCGGCGGCTCGACCCCGGCCAGCAGATTCCGGTAGGCCACGCGCTCGGCGGTGAACGTACGGCCGGCCGGCAGCTCGTCCAGCCACAGCCGCGCCACGTCGGCGGTGCTGAACCCGTGGCCGTACCGCTCCAGGAGCAGGATGCCCAGCAGCGGGTAGTTGAGGTCGTCGTCCTCGGGCGCCCCGTCGATGTTCTCGGCGAGCGAGTTGGCGGCCGAGCGGCGGTTCCAGGGATGTGCGGCGGCCGTCGCCGGATCGAGCCCGTGTGCGGTGAACCAGCCGGTCAGCGGCCAGTTCCCGGTGGCCCGGGCCAGCGCCCTGATGCCCGCCAGCGACACCTTCTCCACGGGCTTGCCCAGCACACACCCGGCGGCCCGGCCCGACCAGGCGGCGTGCAGCCGCCCTTCGAGCCCGGGCCGCACCGCGCGGCGGCCGGTGGGCCAGTCGGGGCAGGCGGCTCGGATCGCCGCCAGACCGGTCGGCTCGTCCGGAGCCGACGGACTCTCCAGCCGTGCCAACTCGTCCAGCAACTCCTCGGCGAGCGACCGCAGTCCGGGATCGGCTCCACCGGCGGACGCGCCGGCGCGCTCCGGCGCCGGCCCGCCTCCCGCGGCCAGCCAGCGCCGCTCGACCGCCGAGGCGTCCCGCCCGTCCTCGGCCGCCTGCCGCAGCTCGTGCCCGACCAGATCCTCGGGCTGCACCCAGGTGAGACGCAGCGCTGCGGCCTGTGCCGTGCCGGGCGCGCTGCCGGAGCCCTCCGCGCCCGGTGCGCCGCCGCTCATCGCCCTCCTCCCAGCGCCTCGAACGCCGCCTCGTGGGCCCGCCTGCGCGCCACGTCCCGGGCGAACACCTCGCGGGCCACCGCGGCCAGCGACACCGCGGGGGAGTGCAGATCGAGTCTGCTGGCGGCGGCGATCCGCTCGCTCCACTCGGCGGGGACGGCGGCCCCGCCGCGCAGGGCGCCGGCCAGGGCACCGCTCATCGAGGCGATCGAGTCGCAGTCCCGCCCGTAGTTGACGGAGCCGAGCACGGTGGCCCGGTAGTCACCGGCGCCGACCAGCAGCATGCCGAGCGCTATCGGCAGCTCCTCGATGGCGTGCAGCCGCGAGGGCCGGCGAGCACCCAGCGACGGGTTGCGGTAGTCGGCGCCCACGGTGTCGAAGGGGGCGACGGCCTCCCGCAGCGGGGCCAGCGCCGCCTCCCAGTCGTCGTACCGTCCGGCCGTCTCGCAGACCGCGGCTATGGCGGCACGGGTACCGTCCTTGGCGAGCCGCAGCGACTCCTCGACGACCGACTCGGGGGTGGCGTCCGGCCGGTGCGCCGCGGCCACGGCGGCGGCGAACACCCCGGCCGCCTCCCGCCCGTACGAGGACTGGTGGGCCCCCGCCACGTCCAGCGCCTCCCCGTAGGCGGCGTCCGGGTTGCCCGCGTTGACGACCCCGACCGGCGCCATGTACATCGCCGCCCCGCAGTTGACGATGTTGCCGGTCCCCGCCTCACGGGGGTCGACATGGCCGTAGTGCAGCCGGGCCACCAGCCACTTCTCGGCGAGGAAGATCCGCTGCAGCAGCAGCGCCTCCGCCTCCAGCTCGGGGATCCAGCGGGGCGAGCCGATGAGGTCGGGCACCAGATGGTCGGCGACGGCGTAGGCGTCCAGATGGTCGCGCACCGTCTCGTAGACGCGGACCAGGGCGTGCGTCATGAGGGTGTCGTCGGTGACGTGCCCATCACCCTTGTGGTACGGCGCGATGGGCCGGGCCGTCCGCCACCGGTCCTTGTGGAACGGCTCGACGATGCCCCTCACCCGGCCGCCGTGCCGCTCGGCGATGGCCTCCGGGGTCCAGCCTTCGACCGGGCCGCCCAGCGCGTCACCGACAGCGGCGCCCACCAGGCAGCCCACGGCGCGCTCCTCCAGCGAGGGCAGTGCACGGTTCGGTGCGTGAGCAGAACTCATTCCAGTGGTCCTTCCGGGGCGAGGGGCGTGGCGGGGTCCGGTGGTGCGTCGGCCGGGACCGGGAGCAGATGGTGGGCGGCCAACCGCCGTGCGGTCTCCACCAGATCGGTGCCGGCGAACTGCGGCAGCGCGCAGCCCGACAGCTGCCGGCAGCTGTCCCGCCAGGAGGCGGGCACCGCGGCGCAGCCGCCGAGCGCGCCCGCCAGCGCTCCGGTCAGCGCGGGCGCCGAGTCGGCCACCCGGGACAGACACGCGGCGGCGGGTACGGCGGCGCTGAGCGAGCCCCGCGCGGCCGTCGCCACGGCGAGCGCCACGGGCACGGTCTCGGCGGCGGCGATGCCGTAGCTGTAGACGTGGTCGACGATCCCGTGCTCCAGGACGGGGACGAGCGCGAAGGCACTGCCGGGCCCCGACGCGTTCTCCCGCAGCGCCTGGCGCGCCAGCCGTACGGCGTGCAGCGTGTTGCGGCGGATCTCGGTGCCCTCCGGCAGTTGGTCGAGCGCCGCCTGTACACAGGCACCGGTCCGGCCGCCGGCCAGCGCCACCGCGACGGCCGCGGCCATCGCACGGGCGCCGTGCACCCCGTCGTCGTCCTGGGAGTAGCGGGCGTCGAACTCGGCGAGCGCCGCCGCCGAGGCGGGGTCGCCGGGGTGGACGACGGCCAGTACGGCGGCGCGTACGCACGCGGCGTCGTCGAAGTAGTGCGGGTTGTCGTGGCCGGTGGCCGGCGGCCTGAGCCCCGCGGCCAGGTTGCCCAGGCCGGCGCGCACGGAGATCCGGGCCCGCAGCGGGATCTGGGCCGACTCGATCTCCTCGGCCTGCTCGGCCGCCGCCGCGACCTCGTCGGCCAGCGCGTTCCACGCCAGGGTCAGTGCCGCGCGCACCCGCTGGTCGGGGGTGAGGTCGCTGTGGCCCGCGGCGTCGGCCGACAGCACGGCGTGTGCGGTGAAGGCCGCCCACTCCGCGTCGTCGGACGGGCCCAGACGCAGCGGCTCTGGCGGCTGGTTGAGCGCGATGGGCACCGGCAGCGTCGTGGTGGCGTTCTGTTCGGCGAACGTGTCGAGTTCGCGGGTCAGTCTGCGCGTCCAGTCCGGCAGCCGGGCCGCGCGGTGCCGCCCGGAGGGCCAGCCCGCCGCGTCCCCGGCGGCCAGCCCCAGCAGCAGTCCCTCGATCCGCGCGGCGCCGTCACCACCGGGCGGGCCGGTGGGCCGCGGCGCGGCGGTGACGCAGCTCATGAGGCGTCCCGCGCGTCGTGGACCGGGGCCAGCCGGTCGGCGATGTCGCGGACGTGACGCCCGGCCATGGCGGGCAGACAGCTGCCGCGGGCCGGTCGGATCGCGGCGGCCCACTGCGCGGGGATGGCCGACTCGCCGCGGAGGGCGCCCGCCAGCGCCCCGGCGACGGCCGCCGTGGTGTCGGCGTCGCGCCCCATGTTGACGGCGGTGAGCACCGAGCCGGTGAAGTCCCCGCGGGCGGCGGTGAAGGCGCCGAAGGCCAGTCCGATGGCTTCTGGCGCCAGATCCGTCCACGGGTAGCCGCCGATGACGACGGAGGAGCGCACGGCCCGCTCGACGCTCAACCGGGTGGCGTTCGGCCGCAGCGGGGCGCGCCGTGCCGCCGACACGGCCCGCTGCAGGGACCGGGAGGTCCAGGCGTCCTCGGGGATGACCGACAGCGCGGCCTGGACGACGGCGCCCGGACTGTCGCTCACCATGGCGGCGGCCACCCCGGCCGCGACGGCCCGTCCGCCGTAGATGCCCTCGCCCTCGTGGCTGACGGTGCCGTCGATGGACACCAGCCGCGCGGCCTCGGCCGGCCGGCCCGCGGCGAAGACGCCGAACGGCGCGGCGCGCATGGCCCGTCCGTCGCTCCAGGCGTGCCGGTGCTGTGCGGAGATGGGCGCCGCCAGGCCCCGGCGCAGGTTCTCCAGGGTGCCGCGCTCGCTGAACCCCGCGCCGCGGAAGGAGCCCGTGCCGTCCCCTTCCAGGTCGGCGATCCAGTGGTGCCAGGCGGCCTCCACGTGCGCGACCGAGAGGGCCGAGCCGTGTTCGGCCAGCAGCAGCCCGGAGAAGATGGCGTACTCGGTGTCGTCGGTACCGGCCGGGTCGTCGCGGACGAACCCCTCGATCCGGCCCCAGCGTTCACGGATCTGCGAGGGTTTCATGTTCTCGGCGGGGGCACCGAGCGCGTCACCGACGGCGAGCCCGACCATGGCTCCCCGGGCGCGATCGATGGGGGTGGGGGCGAGGGGATGAATGGGGACGGTCGCGGTGGCGGTTGCTGGGACGGGTACCGGTACGGGGGTGGGTGGTGGCGTGGGTGAGGGAGGAGAGGGCGGTGGTGCGGTCGGTGCTGCGGCCGAGTGCTCGGCGCTCATGCGCTGCTCTTTCTGTGCGTGCCGTGCGTGCCCTAGCGCTGGTAGCGGTTGAGTATGAGATTGCCGTCGTCGACGAGGGAGTCGCGCAGCGTCCCCAGGTCGGTGTCGCCGTTGTAGTAGCGCTGGAAGGCGGGGGTGGCGACCTTGTCCGACCACTCGGCGTAACCCCGTACGCCGAGCGTCGGTGACGGGCGCAGGGTGCCGGCCGTCCGCGCGCCGGTGTTCCAGCCGTCCTCGCGCCGGTTGACGGCCGGGTCCTTCAGCGCCTCGGTGGCGGTGGGCAGCAGCCAGTCACCCTTGGCGAGTTCGACCTGGTGCTCGGGCGTGGTCATATAAGCGACGAAGTCGGCCGCGGCCCGCTTGTGCCGGCTCTCCTGCGCCACCGAGAGGGTCTGCGGGACGACGCCCTGGACGTTCTCGCCGGGACGCTCGCCCCGGGGCAGCGGCAGCACGGTCCACTCGAAACCGTCCGGGGCCTGCTGCTGCACCTGCTGCCGGTAGGAGAAGTTGAGCGGGGCCATCGCGTAGCGACCGGCGAAGAAGCCGGGCAGCGCGTCGGAGCCGCCCATGCCGAGTCCGCTCCTGGGCGCCGTCCGGTCCTCCTCGACCTGGCGGCGGATCAGCCGGCTGATGGCCGAGTCCCGCGCCGCGAAGCGGACCACGTTCTTGGTGCCCTCGTCCGTCCGCTCCTTGGTGAAGACCTTTCCGCCGGTGGACAGCGCCAGGTTGACCGTCTGCTTGACCGGCTCCTTCATCGTCCACACGGTGCCGTACCGCTCCGGTCTGCCGTTGTGGTCCTTGTCGCGGGTCAGCTTCTCGGCGACCCGCTCGAACTCGCGCCAGGTCCACGGCTTGGCCGCCGTCGGTATGCGCACGCCGGAGCGCTCCAGCAGCTTCCGGTTGGCGATGATCACCCGGGGCTCCTGGAGGAACGGCACTCCGTAGACGCGGCCGCCGTTCATCGTCACCGACTCCCAACTGGGCCGCGGGATGGCGGCGCGGGTGGCCTTCGGCAGATACGGGCGCAGATCGGCGAGGTAGCCGCCGTAGGCGAAGTCGGTCAGGTCGCTGGCGTCGTCGTGGATGATGTCGGGCGCCTCGCCGCCCTCGAAAGAGGTGAGCAACTGGTCGTGGACGCTCTCCCAGGCCCCCTGCACATAGCGGACCTTCACCTTCTTGTGCGTCCTGTTCCACTGCGCGACCAGCTTCTTGTTGGCCGCGACGGACTCCTTCTGCCAGGCGAGGCTGTAGTAGTCGAGGGTGACGGTGCCGGCGGCGTCGTCCCCGTCGCCGCCCCCGCAGGAGGCGAGCAGTGTGCAGGCCAGCAGGGCCGCGACGGCCGGGCGGGCGGTGGGTGTGCTGCGGCGCATCAGCCCTTCACCGCCCCTGCCAGCATCCCGGCGGCGAGCCGCCGCTGGAGCAGTGCGAAGAACAGCAGGCTGGGGACGGTCGCCAGCACCGATGCGGCGGCCAGCGGGCCCAGATCGGCGACCCCCTCGGCGCCGAGGAAGCGGGTGAGGATGACGGACATCGTCTGGTTCTCCGGGGACTTGAGCAGCACAAGGGCGAAGAAGAACTCGTTCCAGGCGGTGACGAAGGAGAACATCAGCGTGGCCACCAGCCCTGGTGCCAGCAGCGGCAGCACGACACTGCGCAGGATGCGCAGCCGGCCGGCTCCGTCGACCGCGGCCGCCTCTTCGAGCGAGACGGGCACCGCGCGCACATAGCCCTGGAGCATCCACAGCGCGAACGGCAGATTCCAGACGACGTACACGATGATCAGCCCGCCCACCGAGTCGATCAGGTGGAGGTTCTTCAGCACGAGGAACAGCGGGATGATCACCAGTACGAACGGGAACATCTGGCTGACCAGCACCCAGCCGTTCGCGGCGCCGCCCACCCTGGAGCGGTGCCTGACCAGCACATAGGCGGCGGGCACCGCGATCACGACCGAGACGAGCGTCGCGCCGCTCGCCACGATCAGGCTGTTGAGCGCCGAGCGGGCCAGCGGCTGCGCCTCGAAGGCGGAGCGGAAGTTCTCCAGGGTGGGGTGCTGCGGAATCCAGGTCGGGTCGATCTTCCCCAGCTCCGTGGGCGACTTGAACGACGTGGACAGCAGCCACACCAGCGGGAAGGCGAGAAAGACCAGATAGGCCAGCAGCGCCGCGTACTGTCCGGCGCGGCCCGCGAACCGCCGGGCCCGCCGCCGGGCGGGCGGGGCGCATCCACGGGTGACGCCGGTGCTCGGTGCGCTCATACCGCCTCCTCCTCGGAGCCCTTCAGCCGCTTGCGCAGGAACAGCGTGAGGAACACGGCGACCACGGCGATCATCACGACGCCCATCGCGGCGGCGTAGCCGAACTGCCCGTACTTGAACGCCTCCTCGTAGGCGAACAGCATCGGCAGCCGCGTCTGCCCGCCCGGGCCGCCCTGGGTGAGCACATACACCAGCCCGAAGGAGTTGAAGTTCCAGATGAAGTTGAGCGCGGTGATGGCCAGCGCCACCGGCTTGAGCGCGGGCCAGGTCACCGCGGCGAACCGCCGCCACACTCCTGCTCCGTCCAGCTGTGCTGCCTCGGTCAGTTCGTGGGGCACGTTCTGCAGCCCGGCCAGCAGGACGACGGTGGTCTGCGGCATGCCCGCCCAGACGCCGACGAGGATGACGGCGGGCAGCGCGAGCGAGATGTTGGTCAGCCAGTCGATGTTGCCCGAGCCCTCGCCGAGCATCCCCAGCTGCCGCAGCGTCTTGTTGAGGATGCCCGCGTCCTGGTGGTAGACGAGTCGCCACATGACGCCGACGACGACCTCCGGCATGGCCCAGGGGACGAGAGCCAGGGTGCGGGCCAGCCAGCGGAACCGCAGATTCTGGTTGAGCAGCAGCGCAAGCCCGAGGGCCAGCAGCAGTTGCAGCGCGGTCACCGACACGGCCCACACCAGGCCGATCCGGAACGACTCCCAGAACAGCGAGTCCAGGCGCAGATCGGCGAAGTTGGCCACGCCGACGAAGTCGGTGCGCACGGTGCGCCCGGCCTGTGCGTCGGTGAAGGAGAGCGAGACCGCGTACAGCAGCGGCCCCACGCTCAGCACCAGGATGGGGAGCAGCGCGGGCAGCAGCAGGAACCAGGCGCCATGGTCCAGCCCGAGCAGCCGCTTGCGGGCCGCGGGCGTACGGGGAGGGGGTGCCCCTGCCCGTCGTCCACCGGCTGCAGGTCCTCCCCCGGATTCTTCGAGCAGGGAGGTGCCCCCAGGGGAGGGGTTCCCCGCACCCTTGGCGGGGCGTATCCCCTCGTGCCGGGTACGCTCCTCCGCGCCGCTCATGAGGCGGAGCCTCTCCGCGGCGCGGAGGAGGCCCGCACGACGAGCCGTGGATCGGTGGTGATCCGGCGCGCCGCCGTGGCGTCCTGGGCGAGCCGTTCGAGCAGCATCCGGGCCGCTGCCCGACCGCGCTCCTCCGACCCCAGGTCCACGCTGGTGAGCGGAGGCCAGCCGGCGCGGGCCAGTTCGCTGTCGTCCATGCCGACGAGGGCCAGGTCCTCGGGTATGCGCAGCCCCCGCTCGTGCGCGGCCTGCCCGGCGCCGAGCGCGAGTTGGTCGTTGGCGCAGAAGACGGCGTCGGGGGCGGCGCCGGAGTCGAGCAGGTCCAGCATCGCCGCGCGGCCGGCCGCCAGTCCGAAGGAGGTGGCGCGCTCCAGCGCGGGCTCCGGCACGATGCCGTGGTCCGCGAGCGCCTTGAGGTAGCCCTGGCGGCGGTTGTGTCCCGGCACCGTGTCCAGCGGGCCGTTGAGGAAGGCGATGCGCTCTCGGCCCGTCTCCGCGAGGTGGGTGACGGCCAGTCGGGCGCCGGTCACCGAGTCGGCGGCGACGGCGTCCACCGGCACGTCGCCGGGCAGCGATCCGATGACGACGACCGGACCCGCGGCGGACTTGAGCACCTCGATATGTTCGGGCGTGATGCGGATGGGGCACAGGATGAGTCCGTCGCTGGTGCGGTCACCGAGGCTGCGTACGACGGCCAGTTCCTCCTCCAGGACGGCATCGGTCGAGTGCAGCAGCAGCCGGTAGCCGGCTGCCCTGGTGACGGCCTGGATCTGCCGGACCATCGCGACGTAGACGGGGTTGCCGATGTCCTGCATGGCGAACGTCAGCTGCTTGGTGCGACCGCCCTTGAGGGACTGGGCCACGGCGTTGGGTACGTAGCCGAGCTCGGCCGCGGCCCGCTCGACCCGCCGTACGGTCTCCGGGCGTGCGCCGACGCCGTTGAGGACCCGGGAGACCGAGGCGATCGAGACGCCCGCCCGTTCCGCGATGGACACGATGGTCGGTGGTCCGCCCTCAGGCATCACTGCTCGCCCCTTCGCGGTAGTGGCCGGGAATCGGCTGTAAACCTTTACAGCGACTGAAAACGTTTACAGATAGTGGGGCCGGGCCTCCCGTACGTCAAGGGGTCGTGCACGCCGGATGTTCGCCGGTCTCAGGGCGGGTCGCTGGGCGAGCAGTTGTGGGCGGAATGAGTGATGCCGATCGTCAGGAACGGCCTCCCTCTGATCGTGAACACGCCTAGGCTGTGCACG
Organism: Streptomyces sp. B15; assembly: GCF_018070605.1. Taxonomy (NCBI): domain Bacteria; kingdom Bacillati; phylum Actinomycetota; class Actinomycetes; order Kitasatosporales; family Streptomycetaceae; genus Streptomyces; species Streptomyces sp. B15. The sequence goes on along the minus strand of NZ_JAGPXJ010000016.1, from coordinate 32,912 downwards.
AAGTGACACCTGCGAACGTCAAGTGCCGCAGCCCAAAGGGGAGTTACGACCGTGACCAGTCAGCCCCAGCCCTACCGGTCGGCCGCCGCACACGGCCCACCCGCCTCGGAGCCCCGTACTCCGGAAGGCCGGGCGTGCCCCGCGTCCGGAGGCGGTGGCACCGCCCCGGGGCCGGTCCCGCTGATGGGCCCCCGGTTCCACACCGACCTGGAGGCGGTCTACCGGGACATGCGGCGCGACCACGGCCCCGTCGTCCCCGTCACCCTCCCCGGCGACGTCCCCGCCTGGCTGGTCATCGGCTACCGCGAGCTCTACCAGGTCACCGCCGACCCGGTGCTCTTCCCCCGCGACCAGGGGCTGTGGAACCAGTGGGACACGCTCCCCGAGGACTGGCCGCTGCGCCCGATGATCGGCACCCGGCAGCCCTCCGTCTACTTCACCGTCGGCGAGGAGCACCGCCGCCATCTGGCGATGATCCAGTACGCGCTGGAGAACGTGGACGGCATCGGACTGCGGCGCACCACCGAGGAGATGGCCGACCGCCTCATCGACAGCTTCTGCGCCGCGGGCGAAACCGAGATCGTCTCCGCCTACGCCAAACCGCTGACGCTGCTCACCCTCGCCCGGATCCTGGGCTTCCCCGACTCCGACGGGCCCGAGCTGATCCGCTCCCTCACCGACATGGCCGACGGCGGCCCCGACGCGCTGGCCGGGTTCGAGCACGCGCTGGCCCTCATGTCGCGGCTGGTCGCCCGCAAGCAGACAGCGCCGGGCCCCGACGTCCTCTCCGCCATGCTGGCCCACCCCGAGGAGTTCACCGACGAGGCGTACGTCCTCAATCTGATGGCCCTCACCTCCGCCGGTTTCCTGCCGACGGCAGACTGGATCGGCAACTCGGTGCGCCTCATGCTCACCGACGACAGGTTCGCCGTCTCACTGACCGGTGGTCGCCACAGCATCCCGGAGGCCATGAACGAGGTGCTGTGGGAGGACACCCCCACCCAGATCCTCGCCGGCCGCTGGGCCGCGCGCGACACTCGGCTGGGCGGCCACACCATCGCCCGGGGCGACATGCTGCTGCTCGGTCTCGCCGGAGCCAACGGCGACCCGGCGGCACACACCCCGCACAGCGCGAACGGCCTGCGCAACAGCAACTTCGCCCACTTCGCCTTCAGCCACGGCGAGTACCAGTGCCCCTTCCCGGCACAGGAGCTCGCCGAGATCATCGCCCGAACCGGCATCGAGGTGCTGCTCGACCGGCTCCCCGACCTCGAACTGGCCGTAGCGCCCCGCGCGCTGGCCCGCCGCCCCTCGCCCTTTCTGCGCGGCATGACGGTGCTCCCCGTCCGGTTCGCCACCACACCCCCGTACGGAGGACGCTGATGAACGGGAACGTACCGACCACGGCGAGCGGGAACTCACCGACCACGGCGAGCGGCGCCCTTCCCGGCGGGGCGGCGTCCGGCGGGTGCCCGGCGGCCGGGGAAGCGACTCCCGGCTCCCCGGCCGGGGGAGCGGCTCCCGGCTCCCCGGGGTGCCCGATCGCCATCGACCCGCTCGTCGGCGCGCTCGCCGAGGAGACCGAGGCGCTGCGGACCACCGGACCGCTCGCCCGGATCGACCTCATGGGCGCCGAGGCATGGGCGGTCACCACCCACGCCCAGGCGCGCAAGCTGCTCACCGACGCCCGGCTGGTCAAGGACATCACCCGCTGGAACCTGTGGCGCAGCGGCGAGATCGACGAGAGCTGGCCGCTGATCGGCATGGTCGACGCGGGCCGCTCCATGTTCACCGTGGACGGCGCCGAGCACCGGCGGCTGCGCGTCAAGACGGCCCAGGCCCTCACCCCGCGCCGGCTGGAGGGGATCCGGCCCGTCGTCGAACGGATCGCCGGTCGGCTGCTGGACGCGCTGGAGGCGCACGCCGCCCAGGCGCCCGAGGAGCCCGTCGACCTGAAATCGGCTTTCGCGCAGCCACTGCCCATGTCGGTCGTCTGCTCCCTGATGGGCGTCGACCCGGAGCTGGAGCCACGGCTGCACCAGCTCTACGAGGCCTTCTTCTCCATGCTGACGCCGCAGGACGAGCGGCTGGCCGTCATCCAGGAGCTGGACGACCTCTACGCGCAGATGGTCCGGGACAAGACCGCCACCCCGGGCGACGACCTCACCAGTGCCCTGATCCTCGCCGACGAGGGCGGCGAGCCGCTGACCCCCGAGGAGGTGCGGGGCAACCTGGAGGCCATGGTCGCCGCCGGGCACGAGACCACGGTGACCTTGATCCTGTGCGCGGTACGGGCGCTGCTCACCCATCCGGACCAGCTGCGGCTCGTGCTCGACGGCGAGGTCGGCTGGGAGGCGGTCATCGAGGAGACGCTGCGGTGGGAGTCGCCCTCCACCCACCTCCTGATGCGGTTTGCGACCTCGGACATCGAGGTCGAGCAGACCGGCGCCGTCATCCGTACGGGGGAAGGGGTGGTGATGTCCTACCGCGCCATCGGGAGGGACCGGGAGCAGCACGGTCAGGACGCGGACCGCTTCGATGTACGGCGCCCCGCGCCCATCCGGCACCTCGCCTTCGGGCACGGGTCGCACATCTGCCCCGGTGCGGGGCTGTCCCGGCTGGAGGCATTGGTTGCCCTCCCGGCGCTGTTCGAGCGGTTTCCTGGGCTTTCGCCGGCCGTCCCGGTCACGGAGATCCGCAATCGTCCCGTTCTCACGCAGAACGAGTTGGAGTCGTTGCCGGTGCGGTTGCGGCGGTAGCCCTCGCGCTGCTGAGGGGGGCCCCTGCCTGTCCGTCGCAGTCTGCGGATGCTTGGTGGCTTGTGGGGGCACCTCCCGGCCGGAGGCTGGGGGAGCAGTTCCCCGCGCCCCTGGTGGGGCGCCCCCCGCGCTTGGGAGGTCTGCGCCCTGGGGGTACCGCCCGGCCGGAGGCTGGGGGAGTAGGGCTGACAAGCGCAGCCCACCATGCGGGGTACGGGCGCTGTGACCTGGTTCATGGCGCTCCGAAAGGGGTGGCTGCATGATCCGTGTGTTACCCGGCGGTTTCATCTCGCGTGGCGCTGGGCAGTAGTCCGTAACGCCGCCGGCAACGACGCCTGCGCGCGAGTCAAAGCCGCTCATCACCCGGGGCCACCCACCCCGAACCCTCTGTGCAGGACTCCTCCGGTCCCATAAGGACCATTCCGCGTCGGCGCGCTGACACAGTCGCGCCCGCGTTCGCATGGTGAGATGCGTCTTCCACTTTCCGGGAAGTCCGCCACCATGTAACCTGCACGAAAATTTCTGCACGATCCTTTTGCCATATGAGGGCCAACGTCGTCCCTCGGTACGTACCACTGCCACGAGACGACGGGAGAGCCGATGCGTGCTGTGCCTACAGCGGATTGGGCCGCCCACCGCCCTGCCAAGCAGGGCATGTACGACCCCCGATACGAGCACGACGCCTGCGGCGTCGGCTTCGTGGCGACCCTGACCGGCGAGCCCAGCCACCAGCTGGTCGAAAAGGCGCTGACCGTGCTCCGCAACCTCGAGCACCGGGGCGCCACCGGCTCCGACCCGGACACCGGTGACGGCGCCGGCATCCTGCTGCAGGTCCCCGACGCCTTCCTGCGCGAGAACGTCCCCTTCGCCCTGCCCGAGCCGGGTTCCTACGCCGTGGGCACCGCCTTCCTGCCGCACGAGGAGGACGACCCGCAGGCCACCTCGGCCGCCGTCTCGCACATCGAGACGCTGGCGTCCGAGGAGGGGCTGACCGTGCTCGGCTGGCGCGAGGTCCCCGTCGCGCCCGAACTGCTGGGCCCCGGCGCCCGCGCCACCATGCCCACGTTCCGGCAGCTGTTCGTCGCCGACACAGCGGGCCAGCGCAGCGACATCGCCCTCGACCGGCTGGCGTTCGTGCTGCGCAAGCGCGCCGAGCGCGAGGCCGGCGTCTACTTCCCCTCGCTGTCCGCCCGCACCCTGGTCTACAAGGGCATGCTGACGACCGGACAGCTGGAGCCGTTCTTCCCCGACCTGTCGGACCGCCGCTTCGCCACCGCCATCGCGCTGGTGCACTCGCGCTTCTCCACCAACACCTTCCCGAGCTGGCCGCTGGCCCACCCCTACCGGTTCGTCGCGCACAACGGTGAGATCAACACCGTGCAGGGCAACCGCAACTGGATGCGCGCCCGTGAGTCGCAGCTCGCCTCCGAGCTGTTCAGCCGCGAGCACGACGGGGGCCACGAGCCCCTGGAGCGGATCTTCCCCGTCTGCACGGAGGGCGCCTCCGACTCGGCGACCTTCGACGAGGTGCTGGAGCTGCTGCACCTGGGTGGGCGTTCGCTGCCGCACTCGGTGCTGATGATGGTGCCCGAGGCCTGGGAGAGCGCCGAGTCGCAGGACTCCATGGACCCCGCGCGCAGGGCCTTCTACCAGTACCACTCGAACATGATGGAGCCCTGGGACGGCCCCGCCTGCGTCACCTTCACCGACGGCACCCAGGTCGGCGCCGTTCTCGACCGCAACGGGCTGCGTCCGGGCCGGTACTGGGTCACCGACGACGGGCTGGTCGTCCTCGCCTCCGAGGTAGGCGTCCTCGACATCGACCCGGCGAAGGTCGTGCGCAAGGGCCGCCTGCAGCCCGGCCGGATGTTCCTGGTGGACACCGCCGAGAAGCGCATCATCGAGGACGACGAGATCAAGGCGCAGCTGGCCGCCGAGCACCCGTACCAGGAGTGGCTGGAAGCGGGCCTCATCGAGCTGGCCGACCTGCCCGAGCGCGAGCACATCGTGCACACCCACGCCTCGGTCACCCGCCGCCAGCAGACCTTCGGCTACACCGAGGAAGAGCTGCGCGTCCTGCTCGCCCCGATGGCCCGCAGCGGCGCCGAGCCGATCGGCTCGATGGGCACCGACTCGCCCATCGCTGCGCTCTCCGAGCGGCCCCGGCTGATCTTCGACTACTTCACCCAGCTGTTCGCGCAGGTCACCAACCCGCCCCTGGACGCGATCCGCGAGGAGCTGGTCACCTCGCTGCACTCGCCGCTGGGCCCGCAGGGCAACCTGCTGGACCCGACCGCGGCCTCCTGCCGGAGCGTGACGCTGCCGTTCCCCGTCATCGACAACGACGAGCTGGCCAAGCTCATCCACATCAACGCCGACGGCGACCTGCCGGGCTTCAAGTCCGCCACGCTCTCCGGGCTCTACCGCGTCGCCGAAGGAGGGGACGGCCTCGCGGCCCGTATCGAGCAGATCTGTGCGGAGGCCGACGCGGCGATCGAATCCGGAGCCCGGCTCATCGTGCTGTCCGACCGCCACTCGGACGCCGAGCACGCGCCGATCCCGTCGCTGCTGCTCACCTCCGCCGTGCACCACCACCTCATCCGTACCAAGCAGCGCACCCAGGTGGGTCTGCTGGTGGAGGCCGGTGACGTCCGCGAGGTGCACCACGTGGCGCTGCTCATCGGCTACGGCGCCGCAGCGGTCAACCCCTACCTGGCCATGGAGTCCGTCGAGGACCTGGTGCGCGCCGGCACCTTCCTGCCCGGCACCGGGGGCACCTCGGCGACCGACTCCGGGGAAGGGCTCGAACCCGAGCAGGCCATCCGCAATCTGATCTACGCGCTGGGCAAGGGCGTGCTGAAGGTGATGTCCAAGATGGGCATCTCCACCGTCGCCTCCTACCGCGGCGCGCAGGTCTTCGAGGCCGTCGGCCTGGACGAGGAGTTCGTCGACCGCTACTTCCACGGCACCACCACCAAGATCGGCGGCGCCGGCCTCGACGTCATCGCCCAGGAGGTGGCCGCCCGGCACGCCAAGGCGTACCCCTCCTCCGGTATCGCGCCCGCCCACCGGCTGCTGGACATCGGCGGCGAGTACCAGTGGCGCCGCGAGGGCGAGCCGCACCTGTTCGACCCGGAGACGGTCTTCCGCCTCCAGCACTCCACCCGCCGGCGCCGCTACGACATCTTCAAGCAGTACACCCAGCGGGTGGACGAGCAGTCCGAGCGGCTGATGACGCTGCGCGGCCTGTTCTCCTTCAAGAGCGGCCGCCCCTCGATCCCCGTCGAGGAGGTCGAGTCCGCCGACGAGATCGTCAAGCGGTTCTCCACCGGCGCCATGTCGTACGGCTCCATCTCCCAGGAGGCGCACGAGACGCTGGCCATCGCCATGAACCAGCTCGGCGGCAAGTCCAACACCGGCGAGGGCGGCGAGGACCCCGAGCGGCTCTACGACCCCTCCCGGCGGTCCGCGATCAAGCAGGTCGCCTCCGGCCGGTTCGGCGTCACCTCCGAATACCTCGTCAACGCCGACGACATCCAGATCAAGATGGCCCAGGGCGCCAAGCCCGGCGAGGGCGGCCAGCTGCCCGGCCACAAGGTCTACCCGTGGGTGGCCAGGACCCGGCACTCCACACCCGGCGTCGGCCTCATCTCGCCCCCGCCGCACCACGACATCTACTCCATCGAGGACCTCGCCCAGCTCATCCACGACCTGAAGAACGCCAACCCGGCAGCCCGCGTCCATGTGAAGCTGGTCTCCGAGGTCGGCGTCGGCACGGTCGCGGCGGGCGTCTCCAAGGCGCACGCGGACGTCGTGCTCATCTCCGGACACGACGGCGGCACCGGAGCCTCCCCGCTCACCTCGCTCAAGCACGCGGGCGGCCCCTGGGAGCTGGGCCTGGCCGAGACGCAGCAGACACTGCTGCTCAACGGGTTGCGCGACCGGATCGTCGTGCAGACCGACGGCCAGCTCAAGACCGGCCGCGACGTGGTCATCGCCGCGCTGCTGGGCGCCGAGGAGTTCGGCTTCGCCACCGCGCCGCTGGTCGTCTCCGGCTGCGTCATGATGCGTGTCTGCCACCTGGACACCTGCCCGGTCGGCATCGCCACCCAGAACCCGGTACTGCGCGAGCGCTACAGCGGCAAGGCCGAATACGTCGTCAACTTCTTCCGGTTCATCGCCGAAGAGGTCCGCGAACTCCTCGCCGAACTGGGCTTCCGCACCCTGGACGAGGCCATCGGGCACACCGAACTCCTCGACACCTCGCGCGCCGTGGACCACTGGAAGGCCCAGGGATTCGACCTGGCACCGCTGCTGCACGTGCCCGAGCTGCCCGAGGGCGCCGTGCTGCACCAGGCCGTCCCCCAGGACCACGGACTGGAGAAGGCGCTCGACAACCAGCTCATCAAGCTGGCCGCCGACGCCCTGCAGGCCGACACCGCCGAACAGGCGGAGCCGGTCCGCGCCCAGGTCGCGATCCGCAACGTCAACCGGACCGTCGGCACCATGCTCGGGCACGAGGTCACCAAGAAGTTCGGCGGCGCCGGACTGCCCGACGACACCATCGACATCACCTTCACCGGCTCCGCCGGCCAGTCGTTCGGCGCCTTCGTCCCGCGCGGCATCACCCTGCGACTGGAGGGCGACGCCAACGACTACGTCGGCAAGGGCCTCTCCGGCGGCCGCCTGGTCGTCCGCCCCGACCGGGGCGCCGACCACCTCGCCGAGTTCTCCGCCATCGCGGGCAACACGCTCGCCTACGGCGCCACCGGCGGCGAGATCTTCCTGCGCGGCCGGGTCGGCGAACGCTTCTGCGTCCGCAACTCCGGCGCACTGGTCGTCTCCGAAGGCGTGGGCGACCACGGCTGCGAGTACATGACCGGCGGCGCGGCCGTCGTCCTGGGCACCACGGGCCGCAACTTCGGCGCCGGTATGTCCGGCGGCACCGCCTACGTCATCGACCTCGACCTGGCCAATGTCAACGCCGGGCTGCGCGGCGCCGTCGAGGAGCTGACCGACGACGACAAGGCGTGGCTGCACGAGGTCGTGCGCCGCCACCAGGAGGAGACCGGCTCCACCGTGGCCGCCAAGCTCCTCGCCGACTGGGACGGACCCGACGGAGCGCTCAGCCGCTTCAGCAAGGTCCTGCCCGCCACGTACAAGGCTGTGCTCGCCGCCAAGGACGCCGCCGAGCGAGCGGGGCTCAGTGAGTCCGAGACCCACGAGAAGATGATGGAGGCGGCGACCAATGGCTGACCCCAAGGGCTTCCTGAACACCGACCGCGAGGTCGCCGAGACCCGCCCGGTCGAGGAGCGGGTCAAGGACTGGAACGAGGTCTACGTACCCGGCTCCCTGCTGCCCATCATCAGCAAGCAGGCCGGGCGCTGCATGGACTGCGGCATCCCCTTCTGCCACAACGGCTGTCCGCTGGGCAACCTCATCCCCGAGTGGAACGACTACGCCTACCGCGGCGACTGGGAGGCCGCGAGCGAGCGGCTGCACGCGACCAACAACTTCCCCGAGTTCACCGGTCGACTCTGCCCCGCACCCTGCGAGTCGGCGTGTGTGCTGGGCATCAACCAGCCCCCCGTCACCATCAAGAACGTCGAGGTCTCCATCATCGACAAGGCGTGGGAGACCGGCGGCGTCACCCCCCAGCCCCCCGAGCGGCTGAGCGGCAAGACCGTCGCCGTCATCGGCTCCGGCCCCTCAGGGCTGGCCGCGGCCCAGCAGCTCACCCGGGCCGGCCACACGGTCGCCGTCTACGAGCGCGCCGACCGCATCGGCGGACTGCTGCGCTACGGCATCCCCGAGTTCAAGATGGAGAAGCGGCACATCAACCGCCGTATCGAGCAGATGCGCGCGGAGGGCACCAAGTTCCGCACCGGTGTCGAGATCGGCCGCGACATCGACGCGCAGAAGCTGCGCAAGCGGTACGACGCGGTCGTCATCGCCGCGGGCGCCACCACGGCACGCGACCTGCCCGTACCCGGCCGCGAGCTGAACGGCGTCCACCAGGCGATGGAGTACCTGCCGCTGTCCAACAAGGTGCAGGAGGGCGACTTCGTGACGCCCCCCATCACCGCCGAGGGCAAGCATGTCGTCGTCATCGGCGGCGGCGACACCGGCGCCGACTGCGTCGGCACCGCGCACCGGCAGGGCGCGGCCTCCGTCACCCAGCTGGAGATCATGCCCAAGCCGGGCGAGGAGCGGGACCCGGCCCGCCAGCCGTGGCCGACCTTCCCCATGCTCTACAAGGTGACCTCCGCACACGAGGAGACCATCGAACTGAACCGGGCTCGCTCTGGTCAGGGACCCTCCTCGCCGAAGGCGGGCGAGGAGGGACGGGTCTACTCCGTCAACACCACCCACTTCGAGGGCGACGAGGACGGCAACGTCCAGTGGCTGCACCTGGTCGAGGTCGAGATGGTCGACGGCAAGCTGGAGCCCAAGCCCGGTACGGAGCGGAAGATCCCCGCCCAACTGGTCACCCTCGCCATGGGCTTCACCGGCGTCGACCGGGAGAACGGCCTGGTCGAGCAGTTCGGCGTGGAACTCGACGCCCGCGGCAACATCGCCCGGGACGGCGACTACGCCACCAACGTCCCCGGCGTCTACGTCGCCGGCGACGCCGGCCGCGGCCAGTCCCTCATCGTCTGGGCCATCGCCGAAGGCCGCTCCGCCGCCAAGGCCGTCGACCGCTACCTCACCGGCGAGTCCAGCACCCTCCACGCCCCGGTCCGCCCCACGGACCGCGCGCTGACGGTGTAGCTTCCTTCGGAACTTCCGTACAAGGGCGTACGGACGACGCGGCGCCTGCCAGTCCCCGACCGGGTTGTGGCAGGCGCCGCACTGTGCCTGCGGCCGGCGTCACCGCGAACACTGCCGCGACGCCGCCACTCCCTTGCTGTAGTTCTTGGTGAACGCCTTCACGTCGGAGACGTCGGGTTCTTGCGGACCGGGGATGCGGGTGAGGGCGAAGAGGTCCGACTCTTTTTTCCTCGGGTTCGGGCAGTAAACCCTCAGTGCCGCGCCCTTTTGGGAGTACTGAAAATCCGGGCCCCCGTCGAGCATTTCAGGTTCCATTTCGGGCTGGATGGTAGCCAAGGCAAGCGTCGAATGCCCTTTTTCCAGCCATGTTTGAGTGCCGATGAATACGACTTTCTCGTCGACGGACAACTTGCAATGCAGGTTTCCGTGGTTGAGCAGCGGGTCGTCAAAATCCTGTTTCAACGACTTTCCTGGGGGAAGTAGGGGCTCAAGCAGTCGAGAGGAAACCTTGATGCCGCACAGAGAGTTGGGGACGCTGTATTCTCGACGTTTCTCTGTGCACCCTGTACTGGCAAGGGCGGCGCTGCACAGCAGTGAAACAAGGAGCAGCGACCTACGCGTCCGTTTCGAGATCATCCGCCATTTCCTCTAGGTTTGTATGGGCCTTCCCGAAACCGCTGGACGTGCCGGACTGTGCCCAGTCGGAAACATCACTCTCATACTTGGAATTATGGGCCTTCGCAGCCAACCTGGCGGCCAGTTGGCTGATTTTCGCGTGATTGTCCTGAGTTGTTTCCCATTTGCCTCCCGCGAGATACCCTACATTCTCGGTTCGGCCGGTTTCGTTAGTCTGGAAAATCTCTTCCAGGATCATGCCGCTGGCGGTTGAGGTCACTGCGGCCGTGGTGGCTCCAGCGACGGGGCTGGCTACGAAGGAAGTGCCGATTCCGATCCCGGTGCCAATGGCGCCGGATACCAGGTTCTTCCCCTGTGCCAATGCATGCGTGAAGGACTCATCCTCTTCCTTCGCAGGCCCCAGAACCGCTTCCTCGCGGCCAGCGGCAAGGGTGCCGCCAATCTCTCCCGCCTGCTCCGAGATCCTGCGAATAGCTTCTTGAGGGGACTCGGAGGTCTGAATGAGACGCTTGTCCGCGGGAAGGTCCGGGTCGAGATGGTAGTCCATCAGATTCGCCGCATACTGCTTCTGCCCGAGTTCGACCATCGCATAGCCCTCGGGGTTCTGCCCCAAGGTGAACAGAAATCTGGTGACATCCTGGTGCGAGGGGTTCGCCTGGGCGCCCGACAAGGGATACAGCTTTGGCGTGTCACCGTAGGCGTCGTCCGAGATCGCACGGTTGATGTCGGGCAGATAGTGCGCCGTCATCTTGCCGAAGCTGTCGGACATGTATCCGTTGTCGGTGAGCTTGCCGTCGTCCTTGGCGATGGTGTGGACCACGTCTTCGAAGAGCTTCGCCTGCTGCTCGTTGTGGGGCGGCAGGTCCTTGGGGATCGGCTCGCCCACGGGCGTTCCGGTCGTCCCCGCAGCGATCGCCTGGGCCAGGTAGTTCTTGCCGGTGTGGAGTTCCTCCCCACCGGCGCCGTATTCCTTGGGCCATTCCCGGTCGTTGAACAGATAGTGGAAGTTCGTCTTTCCGGAAGGGCCTTCGGTGAGGAAATCCGTCGCGGCGTCCGGGCTGCGGGCCAGGCCCTTCATATAGCCGGTCATCGGATCGAGGCCGCCGTCTGGGCCGTTCGGGTTGAGGCCGTAGGAGTTGTCCGTGTCCCAGCCGGGATCTTCTCCGCCGTCACTACGCCGTTTGTCCTCGGCGACCAGCTTGGTGCCGTATTTGGACAGAAACGTGTCATCGTAGTCCCCGTACCGCATCAGATTGCTCATGACCTGGAAGCCGACCGGTCCACCCGGCTCCTTGCCCACCACCCCCGGTCCAGCTTTGATCACGGCCCGTTCCCAGCGGTCCATCGCCGGGCTGTCGGACTGGGTGGCCTGAGCCAGTGTCATGCTCAGATTCTTCTGCAGCTCTTCGAGATCGCCCTGCTGCGCCCGGCTCGGATCGTTGACTGTGAGCCAGTGGTCGAGCGTGCCCTTGGGGCCCAGCTTCGTCGCAAACCGTTCGGCGAAGAGGCTGTCTCCCTTGTGGTCCTTGAGGAGACGGTTCAGCTCAGCAGCCTTTGCGGGATCCTTGGCCAGTACCGCAGCACGTTCGGCGTCCTCCAGGGCCTTCGCCGCTTCGTCCCTGTTCTTGTAACGCGCGTCGGAGAATCCGTACTTGCTCTGATCCACCAACGCGTAAAGAGCGTCTTTCGCGGTGCTGTCGGACTTGGTCGCCTTCTTGAGCAGATCTGCGATGTCGTCCCGGAACCGGTCGAGAGTCGGTTGTGGGACCTTCGCCCCGTCCTTCGCCCTGACTTCGAACGATCCATTCCCGGTGTCCTTGACCCGGACGTGCTGCCAGTCGGCTTCGGTGATCTTGAATTCCAAGGAGTCCCGGTAGCGGGTCAGCTCGGCACACGTGTCCTTGAGGATGTTGTGAATGCTCTCCGCCTGGGTGCGCGCGTCTTCGATCTCCCCGACCGTCTTGTCGATGAACGGGCGGGTGACATCGGAGTTGACGCCCGCCCAGTCGGCCTTCTTGGCCCGGTTGCGGAGTTGAGACCGTGCGTCGGCAGCCAAGGTGTCGAGCTTGTCCCTCATCTGCCGCCAGTCGGAGACCGCGTCACCGAGGCTGGTGAACTTCGCTCCGAGCAGCGCGTCCAGGTCCATCAGCCGGCCCCGTTCGACGGGGCCTTGGAGGGAGGCTGCGGTTGGGTCCGTTCGTCAAACCCCTTGTCAAGCTCCGAGATTTTGCTGATCTGGACGCGAATCCACTGCTCATCACCCGCGTGGGCCTTCTTGGTGAAGTCCAGATGGTTGGAGATGTGAGCACAGGCGTCAAGGACGGTCCGCAGCTGCTCATCCCAGCGTTCGCCGACGTGACCCAAGGCCGAGGCCAGTTCGAAGTCACCCGAAAGAGATTTCTTGGCGGTCTCCGTACTCGCCCGTGCGTGGCCGCCGTCGCTCTTCAAGCGCTGGTACACCTTGTACGCCGCATCACCGACAGCGGCTAAGTCCTTCTGGCTGACCTTCAGATCACCTGCGGGTGAGGAGCCGACCGTCCCCGGGCGGTACGAGCCGTCCGGTGTCCCGTTGAGCTGCATACGTGTCGAGTCCTGTTGCGAGCCTTGTTTGAGCTGTTCCCACTCGCTCGCGAACGACATCGTCCCCCCAGTCACCCTGTGTGCACAAATCAGCTGTCACGGTAACAGGCGTTGCTGCTGAGGCCGCAAGGGAGTTACGGAGATATACGGACGATGTCCAGACGGTGGTCGCGCAAAAGGGGCTGCCGGCTCGTCCGTCAGCCCCTGCGCTTGGTAATCGGCCCCGTCAGTCGCGGACGATGGACTGGATCTCCTTCACGGTGACGTTCTCGGTCGTGCTGAAGGAGCCGGACGGCAGATCGCCGCTGGTCCCGTCCGAGCCCTTCCAGGAGATGTCCCAGGTGAGCGTCGCCTTCAGCGGGTAGGAACCGTTCTGGCCGCTGGCCCGCAGATACCTGATCCCGCAGGGCGGGGTCTCGTCCTTCTTGCCGGCCGAGTACTCCTCACCCAACTGCCCGTTCTTGACCACGCATTTTCCCGAGCCGGGGTACGTCTTGGCAGCGTCGGTACCCGGTTCCAGGGTGAGCGAGGTGGGCTTCGCAGTGGTGGTCGCCGAAAGGTGGGTGCCGTCTTCCAGATCCAGGGACGCGGTCACGTCCACCGGCTTGAACTTCCCCTTGTCGAGCCACACCCAGGTGTCGAGATTGACCGTCTGCTTGTCCTCCGGGTTCATCGATATGTCGGTCCCCGGGATGGGCAGTTCCTCGTACGCGTACTCCGCGAGAATCTTCGGGCTGACCGCGAGCGGCATGCTCTCGGGCGGCTTGCCCTTGGGCACCCAGATGGCGTGCTCGCTGCAGGCGTCGGCCTCGGGGTCGTCCGCGCGGTTGGGATTCCGCACGCCCTCCCAGAACATGCCTTTGCCCTGCTGGTCGATGTTGTAGTCCTCGTACTTGTCGGTCTGGTAGTAGTTCTCGTAGAGGTTGACGACCTGGTTCTGGAGGCCGTCCACTGCCTTCTGGTTGCTTTCTTCCAGGTCGTCGAAGATCGTGCCGGAATCCTTCTTCTTCTCCGGCTTCCGCTTCTTCGGCTTCGCGCTCTCGATCTTCTCCTTGAGTTCCTTGGGCGTCGTCTTGGGCTCGTACCAGCACGCAGGAGCTTCCCAGTTGGGATCCTTGGGGTTCAGCTTGACGGTGTTCTTGGTCTTGCCGCCCCCGCCGGTTATCTGGACGTGGGAGACCTCGGACGTCACCTTTCCGTGGTTGGATCCTCCCGTGAGGGATCCTTTCCCTGATCCCTTCCCTTCGGTTTCGGCGGCGTACGCGCCGCTGGAGGCGGTGAGTAGAAAAATTGCTGCCAGACCAGTCACCGAAGCTCTGCGTTTCAACTCATACACTTCTTGGCCCCCGCTGTCTCAGAACCGGATGTCGCTTGCCAGACGCCTTCCTTGTTGCGCTCGAGCCGCAGTGTGCTGAAGATATAATTCTTCTCGCCCCCGTTGTTCGGCTCAAGCTTCCCCGTTTTGAGGATCTTGTTCTTCGCCTTGCTCTCATCGGTGCAGAAGGTCAGATGGGCGATCTTGTCCCCGTCCAACTTGACGGTCTGGTTGTAGTACCGCGTTACACCGGCCCAGCTCTTCCCGTTTTTGAGGAAGCTCTGGATGTATTCGTTGGCGGAGATCGCGGCCCTTCCCTTGGCGTAGACCGTCACTTGGTCGACGTCCTTGCGGGTGGTGATGACCCGGTCGATGGTGTTGATCCGCGCCTGGTTGTCCGCCAGGACTCCGTCCTTCTTCGGGTCACCCGTCTCGGTGTCCTCGAAGACGTTCTTGGCGTCCTTCGCCAGCTTGATCTCGTCGGGCGCCTTGCGCTCACCGGTGTCCGAACTCTTCGACGGCGAGGGGGACTTGGCGGCGGCCTTGCTTCCGTCCTTGGCGCCGTCGATCTTGTCGTCCGAGTCGCCGTCGCCCCCGCACGCGCCCAGGAGGAGGGACGCGGCCAGGGCTGCTGCGGTCCACATCGCTGTGCTGGCCTGCTTTTTCATGCGCAAGTTCTCTCAGCTCTCTGTCCGTGGGCGACGGCGGTACGAATCACCCGCAGTTTTGATCACTTAAAGTTACTACAGTGAAAGGGGAGTCGACAGTCCTCACTCCGGTTCTCCCACTTGTGTCAATCGGTGATCGTTCAACCGTCGTTGGACATCCTGAAGGAGGACACGCAGCAACTCGGCGAGTTGGTTCTGCTGATCGGGGTCGAGGCCCGTCATCAGGTCCGCTTCGCGGGTGAGGACCTGATCGACGGTGGACTCCACCAGCCGGTGCCCGGCCGGGGTCAGCTCCACCACGACCGAGCGGCGGCGGCCCGCTCCGCCCTGCGCCCGGGGAGCGTCCCCGGGGCGCCGGGTGACCAGACCCTCCCGTTCGGCGCGGGCCACCCGTTGTGAGATGGCGCCCGCGGTGATCATGGAACGGTCGGCCAGCTCCCGGGTGGTGAGGGCGTACGGCTCGCCCGCCCGCCGCAGCACGCTGAGCAGGTCCAGGGTGGCGGGGTCCACGCCCGCGCGGGCGAGCACGCGGCGGCGGTCGTCGCCCAGTAGTTTGGCCAGCCGCCACAGCGGGGTGACGATGCCGATGGAGGAGACGGGCGTGCCGGGGCGCTCCCGCTCCCATGCTGCGGCGATCTCCGCCACCGGGTAGTCGGACGCGCTGTCCAGTGGGTGGTCGTCGCTTGCCATGGCTGCTTCTCCCGGTTACGTTTAGATCTAAATTTAGGTCTGAATGATCCTTGGAGGACACTGTATGGCACGCGGCATCCTGGTCACCGGCGGTGCGACAGGCATCGGGCTGGCCGTGGCGCGGCACTTCGCGGAGAACGCGGACACGGTCGTCATCACGGGGCGACGGCAGGCTCCGCTGGAGGCGGCGGCCGAGAAGATCGGTGCACAAGCGGTGGTCTGCGACCACACCGACCCCGAGGCGGTGGCCCGACTGCTGCCTCGGCTGCCCGAGCGGCTCGACGTCCTGGTCAACAACGCGGGCGGCAACACCGATTTCGACGCGGCGCCCGCCGACACCGCCGACGACACCGGGCTCAGTCAACTGGCGGCGTTCGCACAACGGTTCCGCGCGAACCTGGACGCCAACCTGGTCAGCGCGGCGCTGACGACCAAGGCGGTCGAGGACCGGCTCGCCGAGGGCGGCGCCGTCGTCAGCATCGGCTCCATCGCGGCCGACAAGGGGGCGGGCGCCTACGGCGCGGCCAAGGCGGGCCTCGCCTCGTGGAATCTGGGCCTGGCGCAGGAGCTGGGGGAGCGGGACATCACGGCGAACGTGGTCGCGCCCGGCTACATCGCCGAGACGGAGTTCTTCCGCGACCACCTCACGCCCGAGCGGCGCGACCACCTGATCGCCTCCACCGCGCTGGGGCGTCCGGGCCTGCCGGAGGACATCGCGGGAGCCGTCGCCTTCCTCGCCTCGTCCGCGGCCCGCGACATCACGGCGCAGGTGCTCAACGTCAACGGCGGTGAGCGCGGCACCCGTTGACCGGCGGCCCACCATGACCGCCGGTCCTCCATGACCGGCGGCGCACAATGAAGCACTGCTTACGCGCCTGCTTCACGTCAATTAAATGGTGCGCGGGGTGCTCGACGCCTACGACGCGGGGGCGCACGAGTCGGCGGCGCGGCGTCATCTGGCGCTCTCCCGGCTGACCGAGGCGGTGATGACCGGCCAGCCGGGCACCGTCGCCACGAAGGCCCTGCTCAACGCGCGCGGCCTGCCGGCGGGTCCGGTACGCGGCCCGCTCCTGGACGCGGACCCGGCACTGACGGCACGTCTGCGCCGGCTCCTGGACGAGGCCGAGGCGGCGACTGCGGCGGTGACGGTGACAGCGGCGGTGACGGCCACGGCGGCCGGGGGATCACCGAGGTAGAGGCCAGTATTCTCCTGTCCGCGCTTTCCGGGTGCGCCTTCCGGGTGCTGCCGCCGTGCTGCCGCCCTGCCGCCGTGTATCCGGGGGCGGCAGCACGGAGCGAGCAGCACTCTGCGGACCTCGACCACTCACTGGTCCCGCAGGTGGACGCTGGTGACGGCGACAGCGCAGGCGGCGCACGCCCACACCACGTAGACGGTCCAGGCTCCGCCGACGGTCCACGGGAAGGCCATCGGGGAGTAGTTGACATCGACGAGCCGCAGCCATGCACGGTAGGGCAGGGTGTGCCCGGCAACAGCCGGCCAGTGGCGGCCGTCGGTCAGGAACAGCGGCAGCACGAGGACGACCACCACCGAGGTGATCATGGTGGCAGCGGTGTGCCGGATGACGGCGCCGAGCGCGAGCCCGGCGAGCGCACACACCGGCGCGAGGAGTGCGGAGGCCGCAACGACACGGAGGGCCGCCCGGCAGCGACGCCACCACGGCGGAGGGAACTCGCTCGCATCACCGACCGGGAACGTGAGGTACTCACCCTGGTGGGCCAGGGCCTGTCCAACGCCGAAATCGCCGACCAGCTCTCCCTCAGTGTGGCCACCGCCAAGACCTATCTGACCCGGCTGCTGGCCAAGCTCGACGCGCGTGACCGGGTGCAACTCGTGATCCTCGCTTACGAAGCGGGACTGGTCGCGCCGTCCTGCTGAGCGAACTGCCGTGCCGCTCCCCCTTCCTTCAGCGGCAGGCGGTACTGCTCGGATCAGCCGGGCGGCCCGATGGCGGGGCGGGGGCTTAGTGTTGGTGCTTGTGATACCTCCTGTTGCGGAAGTGGCCGAGGCCCAGCGGGTGCTTCGGGAACTGCTCGCCGATGTGGACGACGACCAGGTGCGGGCGCCCTCCGCGCTGCCCGGCTGGTCCCGCGGGCATGTGCTGGCGCATCTGACCGACAACGCCCGGATGTTCGCCCGCCTCGCCGAGCACGCGCTGTGCGGAGAGCGGGTGCCCACCTACGAAGGGGGCCAGGCCGAGCGTGACGCGATCATCGAGGCCACGGCCGGGCGTACGGCCGCAGAGCACCGGGCGGCGCTGGCCGGACACACCCGGACGCTGATGGCCGTATGGTCGCGGGCGGCGGCGGAGGACTGGCGGCGTCCCGTCGCGTTCCGTGACGCGGACATCGCCGCGACGGTGTTCGCGCGCTGGCGCGAGGTGTGGATCCATATGGTCGATCTGGACCTCGGTGTCGGCCCGGCCGACTGGCCCCGGCAACTGGCGGCCCATGCCCTTGATTTCCTGCTGGGCAGGCTGCCGCACGGCATCTGCCTGGTCGCCACGGACCTGGACCGGCGCTGGCACACGGGCGGGGAAGGCACCGCACCGGGCCACGAGGGCACCACGCCGGGCCACGAGGGCACCACGCCGGGCCACGAGGGCACCGCACCGGTCCGCGAAGGCACCGCACCGGTCCGCGAAGTGTGCGGCGGCGTACGGGATCTGGCGGCATGGCTTGCCGGGCGGGTGCCCGACAGCCCGCCCCGCTGCCCGGACGGCCTGCCCGAACTGGGCCCCTGGCCGCCGCATCCGCCGCAGCCGGCCCGGCGGACGGACGCGGGCCCGTAGCACAGGACACCTCCGGCCCGGAGGCGGTAGCGCCGTCCGGCTCGCCGCACCTGTGCTGTGCGCCGCCGCCCACGCCGACGGCCCTGACTCGGAGTTGAGGCCCGGCCGCTGCCTCAGGGGTGCAGCAGGCCGCGGGCGACCGCGGCCTCCCGTACCTCCTCGTACAGCGCCGTCAGGACCGGGCTGGCGCTGACGCGGGGAAGCTGGAGGCGGTCCAGCGCCGCGGCGTCGGCGCCGACGTCGAACCAGCCCTGGCCGGTGAGCAGCCGCATCAGCGCCGGGTTGAGGCGGTCGACGCCGCGCACCAGGCGGGCCTCGGGGGTGGCGCCGTCCTCGTACTCCCGCCACAGGTCGAGCAGTTCGGGACCGAGCGGTGCCGGCAGCACACCGAACCGTTCGTGCGCCACCGCCTCCTCGGTTCGGGCCTTCTCCTCCGTACGGGCCTTTTCCCGTGCGCGGGCCTGCTCCGTCTGCGTGCTCCCGCCTGATGTGTGCCAGGCGGAGGGGTCACCCGCGTCGATCTCCACCACGTCGTGCATCAGGCACAGCTTCAGCATCCGTTCCAGGTCGAGCCGTAGTCCGCTCTCCCGTTCGAATTCCATGTGCAGTACCCAGCACACCATCGCCAGATGCCAGGAGTGCTCCGCCACCGACTCGCGCCGCTCGGACGTGGCCCGGTTGTGCCGCTCCACCTCCCGCAGGCGGGCGGTGTAGGCGATGAAGTCGAACAAGGCCCGGGTGTGCGTCATGGCTTCCTGCCCAAGAATTGCTTGGCTTTCGACGGCGCGGCCCGGTTAAGGTACGGGCGTGTCCAGTCCTGAGGCTTCCAGACTCTAGCCACCGGCCCTCCGGTGGCTGCTTCGCGCTGTCTGCTTCCCGCGTTCGCCGAACGCCATCGGATCGCCGTGTCCCGGGCTCTTCCGCGGTAGTGCTGCCGCGCGCCCGGCTGGACGGACTCTCTTCCTGACGTATGCCGCTGCCTCCCCGGCCCGGACTCCTTCTTCGGAGGCTCCGGCGGGTCCCGGGTCTTCCAGCGGCTCCCTCAGGCATGCCCTGTCGCCGGGTGCCGTGCGCGCCTACCGCTGTCCTCGTCGATTCCGATCCGAGTGGATTGCGGAGTTTTCATGCCATTTGTGTTGTACGTTCTCGCGCTGGCGGTGTTCGCGCAGGGAACGTCGGAGTTCATGCTCGCCGGGCTCGTCCCGGACCTCGCCGCGGAGTTGGAGGTGTCGGTCTCCGCGGCCGGGCTGCTGACCTCGGCGTTCGCCGTCGGGATGATCGTGGGCGCGCCGCTGATGGCGGTGCTGAGCCGTCGCTGGGACAGACGACGGGCGCTGCTGGGATTCCTGAGCGCCTTCTTGCTGGTGCATGTGGTGGGCGCGGTGACGACGAGCTTCGCGGTGCTGGTGGTCACCCGTGTACTGGGGGCGCTGGCCAACGCCGGGTTCCTCGCCGTCGCACTGACCGCCGCCGCCGGAATGGTGCCGCCCGGCGCCAAGGGCCGGGCCACCTCGGTGCTGCTGAGCGGCGTCACCCTCGCCTGTGTCGCCGGGGTGCCCGCAGGCGCCGTACTGGGGCAGGCGTGGGGCTGGCGCTCGGCGTTCTGGGCGGTGGCCCTGGTGTCTGCACCGGCGCTGTTCGCCCTCGTCCGATCGCTGCCCGGCGCGGACGACACCGGGGTGCGGGCGGGCGCGGACGAGCCCCCGGCGCAGGCGGGCCCACAGCACACGGACCCGGTGACGGGCGGACGGTCCGTGAGCCTTTCCCGCGAGCTGCGGGCGCTGCGCGGACCGCGGCTGCTGGTGACGCTGCTGCTGGGCGCACTGGTCAACGGCGCCACCTTCTGCACCTTCACCTACCTCGCCCCGCTGATCACCGACGTCGCCGGGTTCGACGACAGTTGGGTGCCGATCCTGCTGGCGCTCTTCGGTCTCGGGTCTTTCCTGGGCGTCACCGCGGCGGGCCGGGTCGCCGACACCCGCCCGCTGCGGCTGCTGACCGTGGGCGGGGCCGCGCTGCTCGCCGGATGGGTGCTCTTCGCACTGACGGCGGGCAGCCAACTCGCGGCCGTCGCTCTCGTCCTCGTCCAGGGCACCCTGTCCTTCGCGGTCGGCTCGACGCTCATCTCGCAGGCCCTGTACGCGGCAGCCGAGGCACCGACCCTGTCGGGCGGCTTCGCGACGGCGGCGCTCAACGTCGGCGCGGCGCTCGGTCCCTGGGCCGGTGGCCTCGCGCTCAGCGCGGGTACCGGCTACCGCGCGCCCCTGTGGGTGAGTGCGCTGCTGGTGGCACTCGCCCTGCTGGTGGGCGGGGTGGCGCGGGCCGTTGCCGCCCGGCGTGCCACCCACCGTACGGGCGAGGACGGTGCGGTCACGGCCGGAGCACCTCGCGCCAGCGATGCGCCACGGACACCTCCCCGGTGATGCCGAGGTCGGACAGCGGGCGCCGGTTCCACAGCGTGAGGTAGAGGTCCTCGGCCGTGCCCTCGTACACGCAGTCCGGCGCGGCCGGTGGTTCGGTGACGCGCTCCGCCCGCGCCGGATCGCCGAGGTGGACGGCCCAGACGGCCCCGTCCACGTCCGTCGCCCGCACGAGGACCGTACGGGGATCGGCGGCGAAGCCGTCCGGCGTACCGCGCCGGGGGTAGAAGCCGCACAACAGCTCGTCCACCCCGTCGGCGGCGAACTCGGCAGCGAGTTGCTGTTCGGCGAGTTCGGTTGTCGATGAGGAGCCGGGGGAGAGCGGGGCGCCGAGTGCCGACTCGGCGTCCACCCGGTGCACCGCCGTCTCGTGCGCCTGGCGCCGCGCCCAGAACGCCAGCGAGGAGGGCGCGGGCATGAACGTCCAGCAGGTCAGATCGTCCGGAGCCGACTCCAGCGCCTCGACCAGCAGCCCGTGCCCCTCCCGCAACCACGGACCGAGCGCCTCGTCGGCCAACCCGGCGGGTCTGGACGGCGGTACGGGCTGCGCACGGGCCTCCCGGACCATGTCCGCCGCCCAGCGGTGCACCGCGCCCAGATGCAGGGCCAGGTCACGCACCGTCCAGTCGGGGCAGGTGGGAACGGGGGCCGAGGGGTCGGCCTGTTCGACGGCGTCCGCGAAGAGACGGCCCTCGCGGCTGAGGATGTCGATGAACTCTCGGTTCTTCATGGGCCTGAGCCTGCCTGCACGGGACGGCGCTGTCACCATGTTTGTGCTGTGAGCGATCCGGGGGAGGAGGGGTAGCGGGAAGGGTGGCGGTCGGTGCGGCGTCCGGGGTGGCTTCGGGCGTGATGATATCGGCGGCATGGAGAACCGGCGGCGCGTGCTTCTTGTGGCCTACGACGATGCGCAGATACTCGACATCGCCTCGCCCAGCAGTGCCCTGGAGCTGGCCAACCGGCACGGCGCCACTCCGCCGTACGCCGTCGAACTGGGCACCCTGGGGCGTTGCGCCGCGCGCAGTTCGGCCGGGATCGTGCTCGGTGCCGGGTGCGATCTGGAGGCGGTCGGCGGGCAGTTGGACACCTTGGTCGTGGTGGGCGGGGCCGGGTACGCGACCGCGGCGGCCGACGCGCGGCTGCTGGCACAGGTACGGCGGCTGGCGCGGCAGAGCCGGCGTATCGCCTCCGTCTGCACCGGCACCTACGTACTGGCCGCGGCCGGGCTGCTCAACAACCGGCGCGTCACCACGCACTGGAGGTTCGGCGAGCAGTTGGCCGCGCAGCACCCCGGAGTCGCGGTGGACGTGGGACCGCTCCACATCCGCGACGGCAACATCTACACCTCAGCAGGGGTGACCAGTGCCCTGGATCTGACGCTGTCGCTGATCGAGGACGACCACGGGCCGACGCTGGCCCGCGCCGTCGCCCGCGAACTCGTCTCCTATCTGCACCGGCCCGCCGACCAGGCGCAGATCAGCATGTTCCTCGCCGCTCCGCCGCCGGGCGACCGGCTGGTGCGGGACCTGGCCGGCTACATCGCCGGACACCTGTCCGAAGATCTCAGCCCGCGTGCGCTGGCCGCCCGGGCGGGGGTGAGCACCCGCCATCTGACACGACTGTTCACCACCCACCTGGGCACCACACCGAGCCGCGCCGTACGGGCGGCGCGGACCGAGGCCGCGGCGCATCTGGTGCGGTCCAGCGCACTGCCGCTGGCCGCCATCGCCCGGCGCTGCGGGTTCCGGTCGCCGCAGACGCTCCGGCAGGCGTTCCTGGACCTCTACGGCGTCGGCGGGGACAGGATTCGCAGGATGCCGGACATGCCGCGGCCGCGCGGCGCCGCCCGTGCGCAGAATCCCGAGCCATGACCCCTTCGACCCCGTCCACGCCGTCGGCTCCGTCCACGCCTTCGGCCCAGACCATGCCTTCGGCTCCGTCCACGCCTTCTTCGCCTTCCTCCTCTTCGACTCCTTCGGCAGCGTTCCCGTCTTCTCCGACGCCTTCCAGCTCCCGCACCTCTTCGACGGCGCGCCGTGCGGTGCTGCGGGGTGCGGCGGCGGCCTCCGCGCTCGCTGCCGTCGCCGCGACGCAGACCGGGACCGCGCACGCCGCACAGCCCCGCCGCCGTGATCTCGACATCGGCATCCTGCTGTACGACGGCTACAGCCTGCTGGACCCCACGGGACCTGCCGAGGTGCTGTCCCGACTGCCTGACGCGGCGGTGACGATGGTGGCGGAGCGGCGTGGCCCGGTCCGTACCGACACCGGAGACGTGGCCGTCATGGCGGACCGCTCGCTCGCCGAGGTCGACCGGTTGGACGTGCTGCTGGTGCCCGGCGCCGGCAATCGCGGCACCACGGCGGCGATGAAGAACGAGCGGATACTGGAGTGGATCCGCCGTATGCACCGGCACACCCGCTGGACGACCTCCGTGTGCACCGGATCGTTGATCCTGGCCGCGGCCGGACTGCTGGACGGGCGCCGCGCGACCACCTACTGGGCCTCCGCCGCATATCTGGAGTCCACCTTCGACGTGACGTACGTGCCGGAGCGCTACGTCCGGTCCGGCAAGATCGTCACCGCCGCCGGGGTCTCGGCGGGGGTGGACATGTCGCTCCACCTCGCGTCGTTGATCGCCGGGGAGCGCATCGCGCGGGCGATCCAACTCGCCGTGGAGTACGACCCTCAGCCCCCGTTCGACTCCGGGAACGCCGCGGAAGCGTCCCCGGAGCTGAAGGCACTCGCCCTGCGGCTGCTGGAGGAGTCGTCCCACGGGTGAGCGGGCCGGATCGAGCGGGACGGGGTGGGCCGGTGCGGCCGTACCGGACGGGCTCTAGAGGGCGAAGCCGTGCGGAAACGGGTCCCGGGGGTCCAGCAGATAGGTTGCCATGCCGGTGATCCAGGCATGCCCGGAGAACTCGGGCACGACTGCGGGCAACCCGCCGACCTCGGTGGTCTCCAGCAGTCGGCCCGTGAACCGGGTGCCGATGAACGACTCGTTCACGAACTCGGTACCCAGCGGCAGCTCACCCCGCGCGTGCAGCTGCGCCATCCGTGCACAGGTGCCGGTGCCGCAGGGGGAGCGGTCGAACCAGCCGGGGTGGATCGCCATGGCGTTGCGCGAGTGCCGACCGTCCGAGCCCGGGGCCAGGAACTGCACATGCTTGCAGCCGCTGATGCCGGGATCGCCGGGATGCACCGGCCGGTTGTGCTCGTTGACGGCGTCCATGACGGCGAGGCCCGCGGCGAGGATGTCGTCCTTGCGCGTCCGGTCGAACGGTAGCCCGAGCTGGTCGAGTTCGACGATGGCGTAGAAGTTCCCGCCGTACGCCATGTCGTAGCCGACCTCGCCCAGCCCCGGCACCCGTACGGAGGCGTCCAGCTCCAGCGCGAACGCGTCCACGTTCCGCAGGGTGACCTTTTCGGCCATCCCGTCCCGCACGGTGACGCGGGCCTCCACCAGCCCGGCCGGAGTGTCCAGCCGCACCATGGTCTCCGGCT
The DNA here is from genome assembly GCF_018070605.1 of Streptomyces sp. B15. Classification (NCBI taxonomy): domain Bacteria; kingdom Bacillati; phylum Actinomycetota; class Actinomycetes; order Kitasatosporales; family Streptomycetaceae; genus Streptomyces; species Streptomyces sp. B15. The sequence continues at coordinate 8,758 of NZ_JAGPXJ010000016.1, read as the reverse complement.
CGCTCACCGGGACCATGCCCGTCTCCACCAGCACGGTCGCCACCCCGACCGTGCCGTGCCCGCACATCGGGAGGAAGCCGCTGACCTCGATGTAGACCACACCCCAGTCCGCGTCCGGCCGGGTCGGCGGCTGGAGGAGCGCACCACTCATCGCCGGGTGCCCCCGCGGCTCGTCCACCAGGAACCTGCGCAACTCGTCCAGATGCTCGACGGCGTAGCGGCGACGTTCGGCCATCGTCGCGCCCGGGATCGGCGGCAGGCCGCCGGTGACGACCCGGGTCGGCATGCCCTCGGTGTGCGAGTCGACGGCGCTGAGCGAACGGACCGACCGCATCAGGCGGCCCCCCGCTCCGAGAGGGCGGAGATCGCCCGCGCCATGTCGGCCTCCACCCGCTCCCGCAGCTGCGGGAGCAGCGGCCCGCGCGGCGGTCGGCAGGGGCCACCGAACCGGCCGACCTGCTCCATTCCGAGCTTGATCGCCTGGACGAACTCGGTGCGCGAGTCCCAGCGGAAGGCCGCCACCAGCGGCTCGTACAGCGCTCGCGCCTCCTCCAGCCGCCCCTCGGTGGCCAGTTGGAACAGCCGCGCCGACTCGGCGGGGAAGACGTTGGGGAACCCGGCGAACCAGCCGGTCGCGCCCATCAGCAGGCTCTCCAGCACCACGTCGTCGGCACCGCTGACGACCTCCAGGCCGCTGCCGGCGGTCCGCTCCTTGATCTCCAGCACACGACGGACATCGCCCGAGAACTCCTTGACGGCCACGATGTTCTCGATCTGCGCTATCCGAGCGAGCAGCTCCGGCGCCAGATCGACCTTGGTGTCGAACGGGTTGTTGTAGACCATCACCGGCAGACCGACCGAGGCCACCGCGGCGAAATGGTCCAAGATCTCCTGCTCGTTGGCGCGGTACATCGTCGGAGGCAGACACAGCACCCCGTCCGCACCGTCCTCGGCGGCGACTTCGGCCCAGTGCCGCGCCTGGTGCGAGCCGACCCCGTGCACCCCGACGACGACCTTGCCCGTGTCACCCACCGCCTCGATCGCCGTACGGGCCACGGTGCGGCGCTCCTGGTCCGTCAGCGACGAGTACTCGCCCAGCGAACCGTTGGGCCCGACACCGTCGCAGCCGCTCGCCACCAGCCAGCGGCAGTGCTCGGCGTAGCGGTCGTAGTCGACGGCCAGGCCGGCGGGCGCCGATGCCTTCTCGTAGTACGGGAGTGCTGTTGCCACAACCACGCCACCGAGACCCTGTACGGCCCGGGTCGGCTTCTTGCTGTCGCTCATGAAGTGCTCTCCTCCGAAGGATCGGTCGGATCGGTTCGCTCGGCGGTGCCGGGGGTGGTGGCGTCGGGCGCGGTGCCGGGGGTGGCACCGGTGGCTGTAGCGGAAGTGGTGTCGGGGGCGGCGTCGGGAACGGCGATGTCGGGGGTGCCGGGAGTGGCGTCGGGGGCGGTGTCCGGAGGAGCAGCGCCCCAGGGCGCCGGGGAAGCAGCGAGCTCGCCCAGCCGGAGTGGCTGGGCGATCGGCCTGCGGTGCGGGGTGGCGGCAGGCAGCCCCTCGGCGGACCGCTCGCAAGGTCCATCCCCGGCCCTGTCCTCACCCCCGGGCCCGCCCCTGTGCCCGGGGATCGGTCCGGCACCGGGCCGGGCACCGAGCCGGTCGCGGAGCTCGGAGACGGTGGGGCCGCAGATTCTGGCCTGGCAGGGCCCGAGCCCGGCCCGGGTGCCCAGCTTGACGACCCGGGGCGACGCCTCCGCCTCGCTGCCGAACGCCGCGCACAGGGCCCCGAAGTCGGTCTCCTCGCAGCGGCACACCACCGTGTCCGTACGCAGCCAGCCCGGCCAGCCCGCCCCGATGGGATGCGCGCGGGCGAGTCGGCGCGCGAAGGCCCGTCCCTGGTCCCGGCTGCGCCGCAGTACGCGCAGCGCCCGCGCGGACCGGTCGCCACCGGCGGCCGACCACCCCGCCACCGCACCCTCGGCCCGTGCGGCCGGCGCCCCGGCGATCCCCGTGACCTCCCCGGCGGCGAAGACGCCGGGCACGCTGGTGCGCTGCTCGTCGTCCACCAGCACGAACTCCCCGGTCCCGGTCCCGGTCCCGGTCCCGGTCCCGGTCCCGGTCCCGTTCCCGTTCCCGGGTCGGCCACGGCCGTCGTGCAGAGCGCACCCGGCCGCCACCGGGAGCTCCAACTGCGGGCTGAAACCATGGCCGATGCACAGCGCGTCGACCGGCACGGTGCGCTCACTGCCGTCGACCACCGACCAGTCCGGGCGCAACCGAGCGGTGACGACCTCCTCCACACGGCCCTCGCCCCGCGCCTCGACGACCGCGCGGCCCAGCCGGTAGGGCACCCGGTGGCGGGCCATCGCGGCAGAGTGGTCGGCGAGTTCGGGGGCCTTGCCCAACTGCGCGGCCAGCTCCCAGGGACGGCTGCCCCAGCCCCGGGCCACGGTGCCCGCGGTGTTGGCCTCCAGCACCTCCAGCACTGTGGAGCCCGCCTCCAGCAAGGACGCGGCCACCGGAAGCAGGAACGGCCCACTGCCCGCGACCACGACACGCTCGCCGACGACCACCCGCTCCCCTTTGGCCAACGCCTGTGCGGCGCCCGCGGTGAAGACCCCCGGCAACTGCCAACCGGGGAAGGGGAGCACCCGGTCATGGGCGCCGGTCGCCAGCACCAGCGCGTCCACGTCGAGTGTCCGCCGCACACGTCCGGAGCCGTCGGCGGGACCACCGCACAGCAGATGCACGCGCGGTGGCCGTCCGGTCGGGTCCGCCGGGCCGATCGCGTCCGTCGGGCCGGTCGTGTCCGTCGGGCCGCCCGGGCCCGCCGGGGCGGCGGGGGTGGCCGGGGCGGCCGGCCCGGGGTTGGCTTCGTGGCGCTCCAGCGCCCAGACCGACGTCTCCGGCAGCCAACTGCAGCGCGGGTGCGTCAGTACCTGGCGGCGGCGCCGCTCGAACTCCTGCCACCCGTGCTGGAGTCGTTCGGGACGCTCCGCCGCGTACGCCTCGGGCAGCATGCGGTGGTACTGGCCGCCCGGCTGCTCGGCGGCGTCGATCAGCGTCACCCGGGCGCCCGCCGCCAGCGCCGCGTGGGCCGCCGCCAACCCGGCCGGTCCTGCACCGACGACCCCCACGTGCCGGGGAATCACTCGCCCTCCCCGGCTTGCGGGCCGTCCGGTGCTTCGGCCCGGGAGGCGGCCTGTGTGCCGGGTGTACCGGGCCGGAGGCCGCTCCGGGCACGGGACTGGGTGTGCACCACGTCGCCGTCCACGGCCCGCCGTCGGCAAGCGCGTACATCGCGGTCGCCGTTGACGGTCACCAGGCAGTCGAAGCAGACACCGATGCCGCAGAACACCCCGCGCCCGGCACCGGAGGGGCCCTCGCGCCAGGCCGGTCGGCCGGAGACGAGCAGCACACCGGCCACCGTCTGCCCCTCGACGCCGTCGGCCGGCTCGCCGTCGACCGTGATGCGCAACGGCCGGTCCCTGCGGTTGGTGGAGTCGCTCTCGACGGGTACGAGTCGCGGGTTCATGCCCCCTCCTGTTCCTGGTCCTGCTCCAGCTTCCGGTCCTGCTCCAGTTCCCACTTCCGGTCCTGCTTCCGGCGCTGCCTTCGGCCCTGTTGCCGGTTCTGCTGCCGGGATGCGGGCGGGGGCGTGAGCACGGCCGGGCGGTCCACCCGGAACGGGTGGGCGTCGATCTCGGTCGGCTCACCGAGTACGAGATCTCGCAGCAGCCGTCCGGTGCCGACCGAAAGCCCGATTCCGGCGCCCTCGTGACCGCTCGCGTGCCACAACCCGGCCAGCCGGGGGTCGGCGCCGACGACCGGCAGATGGTCGGGCACGTACGGCCGGAAACCGCCGTACGCCCGCATCACCGGCACACCGGCGAGTGACGGGAAGAGCCGCAGCGCCTTGGCCGCGACGGCGGACAGCACTTCGGGCCGCAGCCGGTCGTCGAAGCCGACCCGGCGCCGCGAGGAGCCGATCAGTACGCTGCCCGCCCGCGTCGACTCGACCACCGCCGAGGTCTGCAGCTCCTCCTCGCTGCTGCCGACGGCACCCACGTAGTCGGCGTCGTAGACCTTGTGGAAGACGGTCGGCGGCAGCGGCGTCGTCACCAGGACGTCGCCGCGACGGGGTTCGACGGCCACCGGCGCGCCGAGCCGGGCGCCGAGCGCGCCCGACCAGGGACCGGCCGCGTTGACGAACAGGTCGGCCTCCACCACTCCACCGGGTGTGCGTACGCCGGTCAGTCGGTCACCGCGGGCCACCACCCCGGCCAGCACCTCTTCGCCGGTCCGCAGCCTGGCGCCTGCCGCGAGGGCGTCGGTGAGCAGCGCCGCCGCCGCGGCTGCGGGCTGGACCTGGGCGTCTTCCGGATAGTGGACGGCTGCGGTGTGCCCGTGGGTGATGCAGGGTTCGGCTGCGCGGAGCGCGTCAGTCGTCAGGGTGTCGGCCCGCACGTCGGCGGTGCGCTGGGTGGCGGCGAACTCCGCGAGCCCGTGGGCCCCGGCTTCGGTGGTGGCGACGACGATGCCGCCCTTGGGGTCCCACTCGGCCGCTTCCACACACCGCGCCCCTGCGGGAGAGCGTTCCGCGATTGTCGCCAGCACCTCCGGCCACAGGCGCCGCGAGAGCTGAGCCAGTCGGAGTTCGGGCCCGGGGCCCTTGTCGGAGACGAGTACATTGCCCTCGCCGTGCGAGGTGGTGGCCGCGCCGGCGCCGCCCCGGTCGAGGACCGTCACTTCCAGCCCGGCCAGGGCGAGTTCGCGAGCACAGGCCGCTCCGATGATGCCGGCCCCGAGCACTACGGCCCGCGTTCCGTTCATCGAACCCTCCTCGTTCGTTAAAGCGAACGAGTGGGACGCTATGCCAGCGCCCAGGGGGTGTCAACGGTGCGACCGCACCGTGCCTTCCGTGGGGTCGCGTCCAGCCGCGACCCCGCCCTGCGTACCCCGGCCCCGCCTATCCGCACGCGCACTCGACGACGGCGCGGTGGATGGCTGCACGGTTGCGCGGTCGATCAGTCACCGCATGGGGTGCCCTCACCGGGCAGGGGGTGCGGGGCGTTCGGGTCCAGCCGCTGGTCCGACCGGTACTGGAGCAGCAGTACCGAGCGCACGACCCCCTCCACGGCGGCATAGCTGTGCGGCAGTGTGGCGTCGAAGCCGACGTAGTCCCCGGCTTCCAGCTCCACCTCCTGCCCGTCGACCGTCACCTCCAGCCGGCCGGCCTGCACGACGGTGTGCTCGACACCGACGTGGCCCAGTGAATCCCGCCGTTCACCGGCTCTGACCTGCTGGTCGTACACCTCGAAGACGGCCTGCCCCGACTCGATCCGCTGCAGCGGGCGAAGGTCGATGCCCTGGCCGCTGAGCACCTCCACATCCTTGGCCCGGACCACGCGCAGGCCTGCGGGCTGCTGGGCGTCCAGCAGGTCGGAGATCGGCACCTCGAGAACGCGCGAAAGGCTGAAGACCGTTTCGATGGTGGGGTTCCCGGTGCCGGACTCCAACTGGGACAGCGTCGCCTTGCCGATCTTGGAGCGGCGGGACAGCTCGGAGATCGACAATCCCCGCTGGGCTCGCGCCCGCTTCAGGTTGAGCGCCAGCATTCCCCGGATCGACCCCTCGGGACCGCTCACGGTCCCCTCCCTTCCCTCACGGGTTGCGTTCGCTTTACTGAACGAACTGGTGGTGTACTCGGTCATTATCCCGAACGGACGGGCAGAGGCGCGGTGTACCTTCGTCGCGGCCCGAGAGGGCTCATCTCTCCACGAGAGTGATCTCCGTTGCCTTGACGCTGGTGAAGACCTCGGCACCGTCCGCCAACCGGAGCTCGGCAGCGGCCTCCGTGGTGATCTCGGCGACCAGATCCGGACCGTTGGCCGAGGTGACGAGCACCCGCAGCCGGCTGCCGACCGCCGTGATCTCCCGTACCGTCCCCGGCCACACATTGCGCGGGCTGCCGTGCGGGCGCTCGCGATGCAGGGCGACCGCCTCGGGAGCGATGACCGCCAGCACGGCGGTCCCCTCCGCGACCGGGTCGGCGACCACCAGGCTGCCCCCGCCGTCCAGGGCCAGCGTGCCGTCCGCCGCCGTGCCCGCCAGCGCGTTGCGCCCGAGCATCCGTGCCACCCACGGCGAGCGCGGATGCCGGGTGACCTCGGTGGGCGGAGCGTCCTGGACAGCCCGGCCGCCCTCCAGCACCAGGACCCGGTCGGCCAGTGAGACCGCCTCCACCGGGTCGTGTGTGACCAGCAGACAGACGCCCCCGAATCCGGCGAGATGGCCGCGCAGTGTGTGCCGTACCTGTGCCCGCGTCGTCTGGTCGAGCGCTGCCAGCGGCTCGTCCAGCAACAGCAGCCGGGGCCGCCCCGCCAACGCACGGGCGAGCGCGACCCGCCCGGCCTGGCCGCCGGAGAGCTGCCCCGGTCTGCGGTGCGCCAGGTGCCCGACCCCCAGCCGCGTCAGCCACGCCTGTGCCTGGCGGCGCGCTTCGTTACGGCGTGCTCCCTGGGCACGCAGCCCGTACGCCGTGTTCGCCAGTGCGGTCAGATGAGGGAAGAGCGCACCGTCCTGGGGAACCCAGGCGACACCGCGCCGGTGCGAAGGCAGCGAGCCGACCGGCGTCTCGCCGAGCTGGAGTTCGGCGTGTGCGCGCGGGGTGAGACCGAGGAGGGCGCGCAGCAGCGTCGTCTTACCCGCCCCGTTGGGACCGACGACGGCGACGGTGGTACCGGGCTCAGCATCCAGCGTCAGCTCGGTGAACCCGGTGACACGGGCATGCAACGGCCAACTACCGCCGACGCCACCCGGGCCGCTCGGGTCATCGGTTCCCGTGGGGCTGGCCGCACCGGTGGGGGAGCCGGTGGGGGAGGTGGTGTCGCCGGTGGTGCTGACACCCGTCGTGCTGACGCCCGTCGTGCCGGCGGGGCCGGGTGTACCGGGCGACGGGGCGGTCTCGTCGAGGAGCGGAGTGGGTGTGGCCCGGGAGCGCCCGGCGCCCGCCCAGCGGCCGCGCAGTCCGACGAGTACCGCCATAGCGATGGCGAGCAGGAGCAGCGAGACCGATGTCGCCGCCTCCGGCTGCTCCTGGAGCAGGAGATACACCTGGAGCGGCAGCGTCTGTGTCGCCCCCGGAAGATTTCCGGCAAATGTGATCGTGGCTCCGAACTCGCCGAGCGCCCGTGCCCAGGTGAGCGCCGCGCCCGCCGCCAGCCCCGGGGCGACCAGCGGCAAGGTGACCGTACAGAACACCCGCAGCGGCCCGGCCCCCAGCGAGGCCGCCGTCTCCTCGTAGGCGGGCCGCAACCCCGCCAGGGTCCCCTCCAGGCTGATCACCAGAAACGGCATCGCCACGAATGTCGCCGCGACCACCGCCCCCGAGGTGTGGAACGGCAGCACGATGCCGAATGTCTCCTCCAGCCAGGGCCCCAGCAGCCCGCGCCGCCCGAAACCCAGCAGCAGCGCCACGCCCCCCACGGTCGGCGGCAGCACCATCGGCAACAGCACCAGCGAACGCACCAGCGCCTTGCCGGGGAAGCTGACCCGCGCCAACAGCCAGGCCAGCGGTACGCCCAGTACGAGCGAGAGCCCGAGCGCGCAGAAGGACACCAGCAGCGAAAGCTCTACCGCCTCCGTCACACCCTCGCTGCTCAGATGCGAGCCCAGCTCCGCCCACTCGGTTCGCGCCAGGATGCCTAGCAACGGCATCAGCAAGAACGCGATCGCCAGCAGCGCGGGCACCGCCAGCGCGAACGGCGTAGGCGGCCGGGTGCGGGTTCGGATGCCGGTGCCGGTGCCGGTGCCGGTGCGGGTTCGGATACGGACGCGACGCGCCGCCGGGTGCGCGTGGGGCTCTCCGTAGTGGCGCCGGCGGTTCATGGGCGCTGGAAGCCCGCGCTACGCAGCACCTTCTGGGCCTGGGGCGTGCTCAACCACTTCACGAATGCCGCAGCCTCCTTCTGGTGCTCGGATTGCTTGAGGGTGGCGGCGGGGTAGGAGGCGATGGCGTTCTGGCTGTCCGGTATGTCGATGGCGTCGACCTTCTTGGGCGCCGTGGCGGCATCGGTCTTGTAGACGAGGCCCGCGTCCGCCTCGCCCAGCTCGACCTTGCTGAGCACCGCCCGGACGTTCGGCTCCTCGGAGACGGGCTCGACCTTCAGCTTCTGGGCATCCAGCACCTGCTTGCCGTAGCGCCCGACCGGCACCTCGGGCGCCGCCAGCACCACCTTCAGCTTGCTGTCCGCCAGATCCTCGAGGCGTTCGACGTGCTTCGGGTTGCCCTCTTCGGTGGCGATGACGAGCCTGTTCCGGGCGATGACGATCGGCTTGCCCGTCTCGGCCTTGAGGCCGTCCATGGTGGCGGTGTCCGCCGTGGCCAGCACATCTGCGGGCACGCCCTGCTCGACCTGAGCCGCCAGCGCCTGCGACCCGGCGAAGGAGAACTTCACCTTGGTGTCGGGGTGCTCCTTCTCGTAGGCCTTACCCGCTTTCTGGAACACATCCGTGAGGGACGCGGCGCCGAGCACGGTCAGTTCGGTCTTTCCCCCCTCACCCGCACCGCCGTCACCGCCACTCCCGCAGGCGGCGAGCGGAACGAGCACGGCGACGGTGACGAACGCGGCGAGCACTCGGCGAGGTGTCAGAGGGATCGCAGGCATGGGCGGAACTCCTGGTGAGGCAGATGAGGCACAAGCCCCCAAGGCAAGGAAGGCAAGGTCCGACGGGCGGAGGGGCGGAGGGGCGGAGG